>NZ_JAWSTH010000027.1:0-64922 GCF_033542075.1 Conexibacter stalactiti | reverse complement strand
CGGCAGCGGCACCGCACAGCCCGATCCGCCCGTGCCGCCGACGCCGGACCCGCCCGCCCCGCCGGCGCCGCAGCCGCCCGCGCCGCCGGCCCCACCGGCGGCGAGACCGCCGGTCACGAGACCTGCCGCGATCGAGCGCTTCACGCTCGCCCAGCGCTGCGTCCGCCCCGACCGCGCGGGCCGCGCCAAGGTCGGCCTCGATCTCCGCCTGACCGCGGCGGCGAGAGTGCGGATCGAGGTCGCCCGGGCGATCGGAACCGGCGGCTTGAAGCGCTGCCCGCCGCGTGGCTCGGCCGGTACCTTCGACGGCAGGCTGGCACCGCCGACCACCGTCGCCGGCGCCGCCACCGCCGCGCCGATGCTCGCGATCGTGTTGACCCGCACCGCGACGCTCGCCGCCGCCCGCGCCCGCCGGCAGCTGACGCTGCGACTCAGACCGGCGCTCTACCGCATCACCGTTCGTCCCTACACCGGCGCCCGCACCCTCGGCCGCCCCGTCAATCGCTGGCTGCGCGTGCTCGCTCCCTGACCGCGCCTCCGGCAACATGGCGGCGTCGTTCGTCTGAGCCCGTCGCCCACGCGCGCAACGCGGGGGTGGCTCGGGCTGGGCGCAGCGGGGAGCGGCGGTGCGGCGTGGCGTGGCGCGGGGCGTGGCGCGGCGTGGCGCGCGGCGCGGTCCGGCGCGGCTGACTTGACACGTTCGGGCCTTCTGCATACGGTCTTCGGAAATTTGTTAACCGTTTTCCGTATGCAAGTTGCGACGGGAGACGATGCGGAGCGCCGTCGTGCGCGCCGCTCGAAGACACGCCGAGGAGAGAGACGACGTGAACCCGTCACATGGCGACCGGCCGTGGGCCGGCGCGGACGGCGCTGCCGCAGCGGCCGCCGATCCCGCGACCCGCTTCTGCCGCAGCAGGACGATCCGCATGCCCCGCCTCATTCGTCGCGGCGCGCCTCTGCTGTTGGCATTCGGCCTCACGCTTGCCGTCGCACCGGTCGCGTCGGCCGGGTCGGCCGGCACCCGCGAGGGCGACGCCTACGCGACCCGCGGGCAGAACGCGTGCACGTGGCAGATCGGCGCGGCCGGCATCGAGAAGCGCCTCGCCTTCGACGCGGCCCAGGGCACGTACGCGCTGACCAGCTTCGTCAACAAGCTCGCCGCGACTCCGCGCCAGTACGTCGACGACGGCGCCGCGTCGCCCGAGTTCCGCTTCCGCTGGGACGGCCAGGACCTGACCGGCGTCACGCCCGGATGGAGCTGCAGATCCGGTGCGGTGCAACGCATGCGCGAGGGCGGCAGACCGGTGCTTCAGCTCGACGTCGCGCTGACGCGTGCGGGCGTCGGCGTCACGAAGCACTACGTCGTCTACCCGGGCCAGTCGCTGATCCGTGAGTGGACCGACTACACGAACACCGGCGCCCAGGCGAAGCGGCTGACGAACCCCTCGTTCGTCGAGCAGCGCCTGCTGGGCAGAGCGGCCGCCGCCGGCGATCTGAAGCTGCAGTACATGACCGGCGCGCAGCCGACGATCCCCGGTGCGAACCAGCTCGTGACGACGCCGCTGACGGCGAGCTACGCGCGCGACTTCGACAGCTACGACGCGGCCGCCTGCGTCAGCGATCCCGCGAGAGGCGACGACGCCGCCGCGAGAGGCGTGCCGGACGCCTGCGCGGCAGGCGGCGGCTTCAACCTCAGCTCCTACGTCTACACGCCGTGGTTCGGCGTCTGGGACGAGGCCCGCGAGGACGGCCTCTACATGGGCTTCGACTACTTCGGCCGCTGGCGCGCGCCGATCGGCGCGCGCAACGGCGGGCAGGTGAGCGTCTCCGCCGGCATCCCCAACTACGACAGCGACGTCGCGCCCGGCGCGACCGTCAGGAGCCCGAAGGCGTTCGTCGGCACCTACGTCGACGACCTCGACGACATGACCGACGGCCTGCTCGCGTGGCAGTACAGATATCTCTGGGATGATACGCGTCCGGAGTACTTCACGAACATCCGCATGCTGGGCCAGTGGCTGGCAGGCGCGATCTGTTTCACGCCCGGCACGCCCGACTACGCCGGCACGTTGCAGAAGGTGTTCGGCTTCGTCGACCAGATGCGGACGATCGGCGCCGACAGCTATCACCGCGACTGCGGTTGGTGGGACAACGAAGGTGACTGGAACGGGCCGGACTGGCGGCTGAGCAAGGACTACCTGTCGAAGTACGGGATGCAGCAGCTGATCTACTTCTGGGCCTACGTCGGCGATCCCTCGTCGGCGGTCCGCAGAGAGCATCCGGACTGGTTCACGCCCGGCAACATCCTCGACCTCTCCAACCCCGCCGCGCGGCGCTGGATGCAGGATCTGCTGATCGGCAAGGCCGGCGCATACGGCGACTACGCGTGGCGCAACGACAGCCTCATGGTCGACAACACGAGCGGCGCGCAGCAGCTCGGCCAGGACGCGGGGCTGCGCGAGTCGATCCAGCGCTTCCTCGACGCCTGCAGAGGCTGCGCCTTCCAGGGGGTCAACGGCGGCGGCGGCAACATCGGCTGGGACTACCTGCGGCTCTCCTCGAGCTTCAGCTTCACCGACAACGCGGGCTATGCGGAGCACGACGCGGTCTCGCGGCTGTTCCCGACCGACAAGCTCAGCGGGATCCCGGACTCGTGGGACCCCGGCGCCTGTGACGCGAGCTACAACGTCCTGCTGCAGTTCAACCCGGACTTCACCGGCGACACGAGCGACCCGCAGCGGATCGAGTGCATGCGCAGACTGGTCGACGCGTACCACTACCTCGTCGACAGAGGCGTCGCTGGGCGCTGGGTGCGGCAGTACCACCCGGACGCCACCGACAGCGCCGAGCGCCCGCGCTGGTTCCAGCGCCTCAGCTGGGATCGCAAGCGCGGCCTGCTGGTCTTCCGCGCCCCCTCCAACTGCGATCAGAACGGCTACATGTGCACCGGGGTCAACGGCCGTCCGAGAGCCGAGGAGGAGCAGGTCACCGTCCACCCGCGCGGTCTCGATCCCACCACGAGATATGACGTCCGCTTCGAGTTCGGCGGCAGCCCCTACAGCGCGAGCGGCGCGGACCTGATGCGCGACGGCATCACGATGCCCAACGTCCCGGTCGGGCAGCTGATCTACCTCAACCTTGCGGACCATCCCGGCGCGGGCACCGACCAGCGCGCACCGAAGCCGCCCAAGCGCGTGCGCGTGAGCACGGGCACGAACATGAACTACCGCGGCGTCGAGGTCTCGTGGGCGCCCGGCTCGGACGAGACCCGCGTCAGCGGCTACGACGTGCTGCGCGACGGCGCCGTGATCGGCACGGTCTCGAAGGGCACGTACTGGTTCGACCACACCGCCGGGGCGTCGCCGAGCGCGCGCTATTCGGTGCGCACCTTCGACAGCGACGGCAACCGCTCCCGCGCCGAGGGAGCGCGCGCGTCGAACCGCCTGCCGTCGCTGACCGCCGACGACGCGGCCGGTGACGGGGTCGTCTACTCGGGCGGCTGGCTCCACAGAACCGACGTGCGCAACGCGTCCGCGGGAACGCTGTCGTCGACGTCCTCCGGCTGCCACACGGCATGCCGGGGCTTCAGCGGCGTGCAGGGGGAGAACGGCTGGCGCTACCAGGACAAGATCGGCGGCGCGTGGCAGGAGATGGTCAACTACCGCCCCTCTGGCTACCTCGGCATGCGGGAGTGGCACGACGACACGCCGCAGTTCGGCGGCTACGTCTGGCCGACCGCCGTGCACCCCGGGCCTGGGATCGGCCAAGACGCCGCCCGCGCCTGGACGGCTCCGAGAGACGGGACGCTCTACATCGAGAGCCAGGTCGGCAAGCTGGTGCCGGGCGGCAACGGCGTGGTCGTCAGGATCACCAAGAACGGCGACACGGTGTGGGGGCCGCAGACGATCGCCGGCGACGACCTCACCGGCGTCGCGGCGAACGTCGACGGGCTCGACGTCTCAAGCGGCGACGTCGTTCGCTTCGAGATCAACAACAACGGCGAGTTCACCTCCGACGGGACGAAGTGGGATCCGGAGATCTCCTACGAGCCGATCAGAGATCTGCACAACTTCGCCGAGTACACGTTCACCGGCAGCCAGGTCACGTGGTACGCCCAGCTCGGGCCGAGCGCGGGCAAGGCGATCGTGTCGATCGACGGCAGAGTGGAGACCGTCGTCGACCTCTACGCGCCCGACGAGAACAACCACGCGATCCCGATCTACACGAAGGCGTTCGGGAGCAGCGGCAGACACACGATCCGGATCACGGAGAGCGGCGAGCGCAACAACGCCGCCAACAGCACGGCGATCTCGCTCGACGGCTTCCAGGTCCTCACCGACACGCCGCGCACCGTCGCCGGGCGCGCGCAGGGCGACCGCACCACGTACACGTTCACCGGCGAGCAGTTCACGCTCGTGGGCGAGCGCTGCGCGGCCTGCGGTCAGGCCGACGTCTACGTCGACGGCCGCCGCGCCGGCCGCATCGACACCTACGGCTACCGCGGGGCCGAGATGTCCGGCGTCGCGCTGTTCGAGCAGAGCTGGGCGCGGCGCAAGCGCCACACCGTCACCGTCGTGCCGACGGGCTCGAAGAACATCGAGTCCGCCGGCACCGCGATCAGGCTGGAGCGCGGGGAGGTGCGCGGGCGGTAGATCAGCAGAGGGCCGCGACCGCGACGGCCGCGATGCTCACCGTCGCGGTCGCCTGGCTCTCTTCTACGTCGCGAGTGAGACGGTGCGCGTGGCGTGCGCACGTCTGACGGCGGTGGTGCCGGAGAAGGTCACGGTGACCGTGCCCTTGGCGCTGGCGGCCTTTCCTCGATTCAGCGTTCTGGGGAGTCTCAGCGTCGCGCGCCAGGCGCCCTTGGCGATTCTCGCGCTCTGTCTGACCTTGATCGTTCTGCGCTTGACGCGCTGTGCGTAGGCGATCGTGACCTTGCCGCCGGCGCGTCTGTCGATCGTTCCGCGGACAGTCACCTTCGCGCCCTCACGGGTCGCTCGCGTGATCTTCAGGCGCGCGGCGGTCGCGGTCGCGCGGGGCGGCGCCGGACCGCCGCCGGTCGGCGCCGGTGCGATCGCGATCTGTCTCGTGACGGTCGTGGTGATCCCGTGGCGGTCGCTGGCGCGGGCGGTGACCGTGTAGGTGCCGGGGGTGACGTAGGCGTGCGTGAGGTTCAGGCCTCTGGCGCTGGCGCCGTCGCCGAACTCCCACGTCAGCGTGTCGTCAGCGGCGCCGGAGACGGTGCCGCTGAGCGCGATCGGGGTGAGCGCGACGCCGGTCGCCGGGACGGCGGCCGTGATCGTCGGGCCGGGCGTGCCGACCCGGTAGAGGCCGGCCGTGAAGGTCACTCTGCCCGCGCCTGGGCCGAGGTTGCCGATGACGGCGGCGGCGTAGGCGCTCGCGCCGTTGGCCGCGCGCGGCATCGGCGTCGCCGCCGAGAAGGCGTTCTGGAGTGTGATCGGGAGCGGTCCGGTCGCGCCGATCGAGCCGTCGGGCGCGATCTGCGCGGCCTTCGGGGTCTGCGCGCCGGTCGCCAACGAGAACGACTGCCAGGTCGCGATCGCCGAGCCGTCCGGCGCGACGCTCACCTGCGCGTTGGCCTCGCCGTCGGAGCCGGCGACACCGGGGTCGAGCAGGTGGGCGGCGACGGTGCCCTGGCCGACCGCGAAGCGGCTCAACGCCGCTCTCGGGAAGAGCCCGGCGGCGCGGAGCCAGGCGAGCGAGATCGCGCCGTCGGGGCCGACGCCGATGGTGAACGGAGGGATGCCGTAGAGGCCGGACCCGGGCGCGATCGACATCGCGCCCGTCACGCCGAACGCGGAGCCGGCGATCGCGCCGCCGGAGCCGAGGCGCACACCGGCGATGTGCGAGGTCGGCGTCGCGCTCGGGTCGGGCTCGTTGGCTTCGGGGTCGTTGGCGCCCCAGGCGATCGCGGTCCCGCCGGTGGCCGAGGAGGCGAGCGCGAGGCCGCCGACCTCGTCGTCGGGGGCAGAGAGCGTGACCGCCGGGACGTCGAGTTCGCCGGCCGGGTTCAGACGAGCCGCCTGGGCCCGCGAGCCCGCGCTGCTGACCCAGCCGATCCACGCGGATCCGTCAGGCGCGCCGGCGACTCTCGGTGAGGGATCGACGACGTAGCCCGGCTGGACCACCGCGGCGTCGCCGACGGTGACGGCGTCGCTGTGGGTCCCGTCGGCGCGGACGCGCATCGCCTGGAGCGGCGCGCTCGTTCTCGTCTGCGGCTGCGCCCAGACGATCGTCGCGTTCCCCGCCGCGTCGAGCGCGACGTCGTAGGACGGCACCACGCCGCTGACCGGGAACGCCGCGACGGTCACGTCGCTCGTTCTCACGCCGCCGGCGTCCAACAGCGTGAGATGGAGCACCGCATCTCTGGGCGCGGGATCGACCTGCAGCCACGCGACCGCGCTCGAGCCGTTCGTTGAGGTCGCGATCACCGGGTTCGCTCCGGCTCCGAGCGAGACGGGAGCGGCGACGGCGCCGTCAGGGGCCACGTGCTGCGCCTGCAGGCTGGTCGGCATGCCGGTCGCGTCGACCTCGTACCAGGCCGCTTCGACCGCGCCGTCGGGCGCGACCCCCACCGCCACACCGGGGGCGTTGGCGGCCACTGCGAGCCTCGGACCTTCGACCCAACCGGCCGCGAGGGCGCTGCTCGGCGGCACGCCGAGCAGCAGGAACGAGGCGAGCGCGGTCGCGCTCCGAGCGAGTCGTCGCCGCGCGGCGCGCGGCGACCGCGCGCAGGCGTTGGTCACGTGGAACATGCTCGTGCGATCGGCGACACCCTCACGACCCGCGACGCGCCCGCCGCGCAACTCGGCAACTGTTCGACTCAGCCCGCCGCGCCGTCGGCGGGCGGCGGTCTCGATCTGCCCGGGGCGCGTGGCGCTCGACGTCGCAGCAGGGTGACTGAGTCCGCGACCGCGACCGCGGCGGCTCAGCCGCCGCAGCCGCGCCACTGCTTCAGCGCCGGCGTCGGCGCTCTCGTCGTGTCGTCGGTCCAGGTCCAGTTCGTGACCATGAAGTCGTACTGGTCGACGCCGAGGCCGCCTCTGCTCGGGTCGCCGGCCGGGTCGAGCGGGGCGAACAGCGTCGTCAGGTCTCTGACGACGTTGCTTCTCGGTGGCGGGAAGTTCGTCGCCGGCGAGCTCGCGCCCTGGAAGTCGGTCTGCGAGAGGACCATGAACGGCGTGTTGCCGACCTGGCGGATGCCATACCGGAGGAAGACCGGCGTCGCGACCGGGAACGGCTGCGCGAAGTCGCAGCCGATCCCCGAGATCTGCTCCTGCGGCCCCTGGAAGGTGCCGTTGTACGCGTTCGTGTTGCTCGACGTCTGCAGCACGTACGGGTAGGCGGCCGGAAGGATGCCGCCCCAGATCTGGCGCCGCGCGCTGACCTCGAACATCCGCGAGGCGGCGTCCTGCTGCCGTCTCGTGAATCTCCATGCCGGCGTGCAGCCGGGGCCCGAGACGCAGCCGCCGAGCGTGCCGACCGTCCGCAGCTTCGCGTAGTCGGCGACGATCACGTTGACGAGGTTGCCGTAGTTGCCGGAGATCGTCTGCAGCTCGGTCGCGAGATCCTGCCCGATGTTGGCGGCCGTGTCCTCGACCTCGTCGGTCAGGTCGACCGACGGATCGCCGCCGGCGCCCGGCGTGAGCAAGCCCGTCAGCGCCCATGACGCCGAGATCGCGTCCGCGGCCGGGACGTCGAAGCCGCCGGCGAGATCGGCGATGTCGATGAACAGGCCGAGGATGCTGAATCTGGCCGTCGCTCTCGGCGGCGGCTTGACCGCGCTGACGACGTCCTGCGTGATCGACGCGAGGTCGGCGAACGAGCTGAGCCCGTCGCTGGTGAAGGGGGTGACGAGCGAGTCGATGTAGCTGTCGACGTTGACGACCCAGCCGATCTCGGTCGCGATCTGGGCGCGCACCTGGCGGAACAGCGCGACCGCGACGCTCGGGCAGGCGGACGGTCTCAGCGCGCTCACCTGCGACTGGATCGTGAGCCAGTCGCTGCCGGAGTACGGCTGCGTCCAGTACGCCGCGCGCGGGTCGGCGCCGAGGTCCGCGACGTTGACGCCGATGCAGGCGACGGCGGCGTTGCCGGCGCTGGTGGAGGTGAACGGCCAGCTGCTCGGCTCGGCGAGCGCCGTCTCCAGCAGCGTCGCGCCGGAGTCCGCGGCGACGCCGCCGGCCGGCGCGTAGCGCTGCCAGTGATCGCGCATCAGCTGGCCGCTCAGCTCGGTCGACGCGGGCGCGGGCGAGCGCCCGCTGCCGACCTCGGCGCCCTGGCCCTGGTTGCCGAGCTGGGGGACGAGCGGGCTCGGCTGGCCGTTGGAGCCGAGCAGCGAGTAGGAGTTGACCGCGCTGGCGCCCGTCAGCGGCGCGGTCGCCATCGCGATGAACGTCTGCGCGCTGCCGCCGCTGAGCGCGACCGCCGTCGAGAGCGCGTCGAGCGCGTCCGCGTAGGCGCTGTCGAACGGCCCGCTGTAGCTCGGCGGCTGCAGTCCAATCGGCGCGAGCGGCACGTTGCCGATCGAGCGGATCGCGACGATCATCGGGGAGCGATTGCTCTGCGCCGTGCCGAGGTCGGTCGTCATTCGCGTCATCTCGCTGAGGTTCGGCGTGCCGTCACCGTTGGTCGTCGCGTAGGTCTGCTGGCCCTGCGCCGTCGGCGCGAGCGAGCGGGCGTCGAGGTAGGCGACGGTGAAGCCGCCCTGGCCGGCTGGCAGCGACGCTCTGTACGTCGCCGCGCCGATCTGCAGCGAGGCGCTCGTGCTGCCCGCGCTGTCGGGGCCGAGGTCGAAGGTCGTCGGTCTGCCCGCGAGGTAGACGTAGTTGTCGTTGCTGTCGGGCGCGAGGAAGCCGTCGAGCGTGCTGACGCCGGCGCCTCCGGGGACGCCGAACGTCTGCCACGCCGAGCCGGCGGGCGAGCCCGGCACGCCGACCCACGTCATCTGGCCGTCGATCAGCGGGTCCGGGGCGTAGAAGAGCGGGAACTGCGCGGAGCCGATCTCACCCGGCCCTTCGCCTCTGGCCGTGAGCCCCACGCCCGGGTGGCCGATCGCCGCCCAGCCGGGATCGGCCCAGGTGGTGATGATCGCGAGCTGCGCGTCGTCGTAGCCGCTCACCTGCTGGGCGAGCGTCGTCATCGAGGCGGTGTTCGCCGGGCCGCCCCAGGTCGCGACCGGCTGCAGCGTGCTGCGGTCGAGCACGACGAGCTGGAGCGCGTTGCCGTTGCGCGGGTAGAACGCCTGGCTCGGGCCGGAGGGCGCTCTGTTGCCGTTGAGCGCCGGGTGCTAGCCGATCGCGACGCCGCGTCTGCCGGCGACCGTCGCCGCCGTGTCGATCGGGACCAGCGGCGTGTCGAGCGTCGCCGTCACGGTGACGGTGTCGACGAGCGAGGCGGTGCTGCCCTCGACGACCTTCAGCGCGACCGTGTATCTGCCGGGCGTGTCGGTCAGGAGCGTCGGCGTCGCCGGCTGCAGCCTCAGCGGCTGCACCGTTGCCGGCTGCAGCGCCAGCGGGGCGAGCTTCAGCATCGCGCTGCTGCCCTTCGGCTTCGACACGAGGCTCCAGCGGAAGCCGAGACCGGCCGGCGTCCCCGGCTGCCCGCCGTTGCCGACGCCGCCGATGAAGGCGACCGCGCGACCCGGTGCGGCGGGCGGGGTCCGCGGGCGCGAGGCGGACCGTCGAGCTTGACCGCGCGCCCCGCGACGACGCGTCTGTCACGGCCGGCGCCGACGAGGGGGCGGGCGCGCGTGATGGTGAAGGCGGTGCGCGCGCGGCGCACGGACCCGGCTCTGCCGACGCGGACGGCGAGCACGTTGCGGCCGTAGCGGATGGCGTCGTTCGCGGAGGCGCGCAGCGTGCGCCGGCCGCGGCGGTCGGGCGCCGAGAAGCGGTCGGTGATCGCGACGCCGTTGAGCGTGACGCGCAGCGCGGCCGCGGAGGCCGGGGCTCTGATCGTCACCGTCAGCGGCGTGCGCGTCACTTCGGCGCCGGCGCGCGGCGTCACGACGAGGCGCGAGGTCGCTGCCGACGCCGTCGCGGCGAGGGCGCCGGAGGCGAGCAGGACGAGGGCGACGAGGGCGGCACGAAGCCGGCCCGAACTGCGCGGCGACCAGAGCATGCGCGGCATCGTACGCGGCGGTCGAACCGCGCGGTGAGCTACTACGACGGCGGCTGCGCGAGCGTCCGCATCGCGGGATCCTGCGCCGGCGTCGCGGCGACGGTGGCGGGGTACTCGTCACCGGTTGGGAGGTCGTCGTGATCGACCGTGATCGAATCGACCGAACTGCGCTGCATGTTCGACCTCCGCAGCGAGCACGACTTCACAGCCGACCCGGTCGCGCTCGCGATCGGCGGCCCGCAGAGCCTGCTCGCCGCACTCACCGCCGAGCGCGAGCAGCTCGACACGTAGGGAGTCCTCCCGGACGTGACCTACCCGGCCGGCGGGCCGAGCAGGTGGTCGGCGAGCGAGGTCAGCAGCTCGTCCGGCAGCCCGGGCCGGGCGATCACGGTGACGGGAAGGAGGAGGGGCGGGTCCAGCGGCAGGGCGGCGAGCGCGGCGGTGTCCGCTGGCTCGAGGCCGCGGGAGAGCACGACGGCGGCCGCGCCGTGGAGGCGCGCGGCGTGGATGAGGCCCGCGCGGATCGTGCCGATGCGGGGCGCGAGCAGATAGGGCAGGTCGGCGTCTCCATGCAGCAGCTCGACGGCCGCGCGGTGGTGGTCGACGCTCGCGACGTCGGTGACGACGACCGGCAGGTCGCGCAGTTCGCCGACTCGGACCGCCTGCTGGCCGGCGGCGGGATGCATGTCAGGGAAGACGACGACGGTCGGCTCGTGCCCGACGAGCACGCTGTGCGGTTCGTCCTCGCCGACGCCGACTATCACGACGACGTCCAGCCGCCCGGCACGGACGAGCCGCAGCGCGTCGTCGGGCATGCGACGCTCCAGCTCCGCCGCTTCGGCGCGCTCTCGGATCCACGCGTCGACGCGGACGTCCCAGTCGTTCATCAGGTCGGTGCTGATGCCGATCGACAGCCGTCCGCGGGCGACGGCGCGCTGCACGTGACGCACCGCGTCGTCCATCGCTTCGAGGACGGGACCGGCGCGCTCGCGCAGCTCGACGCCCGCCGGCGTCAGCTCGATGCGGCGGGTCGTGCGCGTGAACAGCGGCGCGGCGAGCTGCTCCTCCAGCAGCCTGATCCGCTTGGCGAGCGTCTGCCGCGACAAGCCCAGCCGTCTCGCTGCGGAACCGAGGTGCAGCTCATCGGCGAGGACGAGGAAGCTCGGCACGTGCTGCCACGACAGCGACGCGATCACCTGTGCTCGGCGACTCCGGAGGCCCAGCGCATTCGGCGGACGCTACGCCATCGAGTGTTGGCGCGTAGGCGGTTTCACCGTCTTAACACAACCTCTGACGACTTGCATCCGCGATGTTGCCAATCGGGTGAGAAGTTGAACAAATCAGTCACTGACTGGTGACAGGTCTGCCCCTCCCAAAGCTGACGATTCCTCAGTTCCCCGTTCCGAGCAAGGACCGTCACGTGTCACCACGCCCCGCCCGATTGCTTCCAGCGGTCGATCCGTATTCCTCCCGGCCGTTCCCTGCGGCGCCGTCCCGGAGGCTCATGCGCCACGGCCGCCGGCCGGCCGTGGCCGCGCTCTCGGCGCTCGGCCTGCTCGGCCTGACCAGCTCGGTGTCCGTCGCATCCACCGCCTACGTCGGCACGACCAGCTCTGGCCTCTACGCCGTGAACCTCGAGACGGGGCAGCCGGTCGCGCTGCCCGCGCTCAGCCCGACGAACACCAAGCGCATCGAGGTCACGGCGGATGACAGAACCGCCTACGTCCTGCACGGCGGTACGACCGGCGTCGTCACGCCGATCGACGTCGCGACGAACACGCTGGGAACGCCGGTCGCGTCCCCGGACCTGGCCCAGCCGGCGACGGCCCGGCTCGCGCCGGACGGCAGAACGCTCTACGTCGCCGCCGGCCCGCGCGTCGTGCCGATCGACGTCTCCGGCGCGACCCCGGTGGTCGGCACGCCGATCACGCTGACGGGAACCGTCACCACGCTGGCGTTCGCCCCCGACGGCCGGCTGTTCGTCGCGGTCAACCAGCGCGACGTCGCCGAGCTCGACCTCGCGACCGGGCTGCTGAAGCCGGGGCTGAGAATCGCCGAGGGCGCGAACCAGCTGCTCGTCAGCCCCGACGGCGCGACGCTCTACGCCAACACGCTCAACGGCTCCCGCTCCTTCGTGCAGGTCGTCGACCTCGCGACGATGACCGAGAAGCCGTCGATCCCGCTGCTCGTCAACACGATCGCGGGCACGTTCACCGTCAGCGGCGACGGCCGCGATCTGCTGGTGACGCACTACACGAGCGCCCACGACTCGTACGTGTCGCGGTTCGACCTCGCGACGCACGCCGAGCTCGAGCGCGTGAAGCTCGGGACGACCAACCAGGGCGGGCGCGCCGCGGCGCTCGGCCCGCGCGGCTCGCGGCTGTACGTCACGGGCTTCCTGACCCGGAAGGTGATCCCGGTCGGCCTCACCGGCGGCCCCCTCTCCGTCGTGCCGGATGCCGAGTTCACCCAGCTCCCCGGCAGCACCAGCAACTCGCCGAGCGCCATCGCCGTCGCCGAGACAGAGCCCGCCCCCGCGGACCTCGCCGCCCCGGCGATCACCGCCCCGTACGACCTCGAGCTGATCGAGGGCTTCACCGGGGTCGTCGGCGACCCGACGAACCCGACGCTGCCCGTCTCGGTGAAGCAGGAGTTCGTCGCCGGCGGCAGCGTCCCGGCCAACGAGCTGCGGATCACCGACGTCCAGAGCGACACCCCGGCGGTCGTCGCGAGTGACAAGGTCACGGTGACGGGCCACGGGGCCGACCGGCGCGTCGCGTTCGAGCCGGTCGGCCACGGCAAGGCGCGGATCACGCTGACGGTGACCGGGCTGGCCGGCAAGACCGGCACGTTGTCGTTCGACTACTGGGCGACGAAGCCGACGACGCCGACGAGCCGCGTGCTGCAGAGCACGTCGGACCTCTCGACGGCGCAGGACGTCGGTGACGGGCACCTGCTGGTCGCCGACGACGAGAAGAACGACATCCGCCTGTACGACTCGCGGATCTCGGGCCTGCCGGTCGCGTCGTTCCAGGTCGGTCCGCTCCAGAGCGGCGTCGAGAACGAGGTCGACTTCGAGTCGTCCGCGCGCGCCGGCGACACGATCTACTGGCTCGGCTCGCAGCTCAACGAGGACAACCGCTACGACATCTACAAGACCCGGCTCGTCGGCCGGGGGGCCGCCGCGCGGGTCGTTCCCGTCGGGACGCCCTACCAGGACCTGATGCCGGACCTGCAGCGCTGGGACGCCGCCCACGGCAGCCCGCTCGGCATGTCGGCCGCGTCGGCGGAGCTGAACACCGAGGGCGCCGAGTTCGCGCCCGGCTCGACCTCCACGCTGTACCTCGGCGTGCGAAACCAGCGCTCGGGGACGAGGGCCATCATCGTGCCGGTGACGAACTTCGACAAGCTCCACGGCGGCGACGGCGAGAGAGCGGAGTTCGACGAGCCGATCCTCCTGGACCTCGGGGGCGGGACGATCCGCGAGATCCGCAAGAACAAGAACGACCAGTACCTGATCATCGCCCAGGGCCCGATCGTGGGTGACAGCTCCTACGGGCTGTGGAGCTGGACGGGCGAGCGGGCGGACCAGCCGGTGCTCGTCCGGTCGCTGCCCGAGAGCGCCGAGTCCTGGGCCGACAACGAAGACGGGTGGGAGGCGATCGGCGCGATGCCCGACCTGCTGGTTCCCGGTGGCAAGGTCCAGACGGCGCTCGACCAGGGCGAGTCCCGGCAGTACACGCCGTACAACAGCAGCACGGTGAAGAACAAGCGCCTGCACGGGCGGCCGTTCAAGCAGAAGTCGCGCATCGACTGGTTCGCGCTCGACAACCCGAACATCGGCGCGGTCGCGCAGGCCACGGCGCCGACGTTCGCCGCACAGGCCGCCGGGACGACCGGGGCCGGCCAGTGGGTCACGGTCACGAACCCGGGCGCGCAGCTGCTGAAGGTCAGCGACGTGCGCTACAAGGGCGACGACGACGCGTCGGAGGGTGAGTTTCTGATCGCGGCCGACGAGTGCGAGGGCGAGACGATCCGGCCCGGCGGGAGCTGCCGCGTGCAGGTGCGCTTCGCTCCGGCGCGCGAGGGCGCCACGACGGCCGGGCAGCTCGTCATCAAGGCGAACGTCGCCGGCAGTCAGACGCTTGTCCCGCTGACGGGCACGAGCACCACGCTGCCCGCCGGGACGCCTGGTGAGGATGGCGCTCCGGGTGCCCCCGGCGCGCCGGGTGACAAGGGCGACGCCGGTTCGAACGGTGCCAACGGCGCGAACGGCAGGGACGGCCTGAACGGCGTCGGCCTCCTGGGCCCGATCGGTCCGCAGGGTCCGATCGGCCCGAAGGGCGATGCCGGCGCGGCCGGTCGCGACGGGACGTTCGCGTTCGCGGCGACCCGGTCGAAGGTCTCGGTCCGCCGCGGCCAGACGGCCCGCGTGTCGTTCCGGATCAGCAACCGCACGGCCACGACGCTGCGAAGCGCCTCGGCGACGACGAAGGCGCCGAAGGCGCTGCGCGTCTCGGGCCGCACGTCGCTGAAGATCGCCTCGTTGAAGGGCGGCCAGGCGCGCACGATCACGGTGCAACTCAAGGTCGGCCGCACCGCGAAGGTCGCGTCGCACGCCGTGCGGGTGTCGCTGAAGATCGGCAGCCAGACCGTGACCCGCACCGTCACGGTGCAGGTCCGGCGCTAGCGGCAGCTCGCCTCCAGCAGAGCAGACCGGGCCCCGGGCGCGTCACGCGCCCGGGGCCCGGCGCTCGCCGATCGGACAATGCACCACCGCTGCGTCAACCTTGCGCCGAACGAGCGCGTCATCGGCGCCTTTCGAATCCGAGGTCGTTGGCGACCTCCCGCGCTTCGGCGGGGATGTGGGGGAAGTCCTCGGCGAGGATCTCGTCCGGCTCGCCGGCGGCGATGCGCCGGACGACGATCGCCGGTTGCAGCCCCAGTTCGTCGGCACGACTCTCTGATCGACGAGCCACTTCGTCCGCCGAAAGGGTGCCTTCGTCAGCGTGTGATGGGCGTGAGTGCGGGGAGGGTCCAGGTGCCGTCGAAGAAGGCTGGGCGTGGGCGGTAGAAGCGCACGAGGTAGTTCCAGCCGGCGGGGACGGGGATGTCGTTGGGTCCGGTCGGGGCGCCGTGGACGAAGCGCACGGTGTGGGAGCCGTCCTCGTTCGGTGTGGCGGTCACGCTGTTGATCGTGTAGCGGTCGTACTCGTTCGGCTCGAAGAAGCCTTTGGCGTCGTAGACGGAGATCGACCAGAAGGCGTCGACCGGCACGTCTCGGAGCACGAGCTCTCCGTCTTGTTCCGGTGTCTGCGGTTCGACGCCGATGTACGCGGCTTCGGAGGTGGGGAGCCCGCCCCAGCCCGCGGCGCTGCCGATGAGGTGGCGGACCTGGGTGACCTCGTCAGCGCGGCCGAACATGCGATCGAAGCTGAGCATGCGCGTCGCGAGCGCGAGCAGCGCGTCGCGGGTGGCGTCGAGACTCTCGGTGTCGTACTCGGGGGAGACGAATTCCTCGCCGCCGTTCGCGTCGAGGAACATGCGGTCCTGCAATGCGACCACGGCGGCGACGTCCGCGGGGTTTGAGGGGTCGACGAGGGTCCGCACACCGACGAGCGCGTAACGCGTACCGACGCGCGTCTCGTCGAGCGCGTGCGTGCCTGAGTCGTGCAGGACTTCGCTTACGAAGTGGTCGTTGTTGACGATCATCGCCGACATGTACCGGCCGTCGGTCTCTGGGAGCGTGAGCGTCACGCCCGACTGGAGATCCACGATCGCGAAGCTGTAGAGGGTGTCGCGGTTCAGGCGGATCACCGTCTGCTCGTCGATCGGCGCGGGAGTCCGTTTGTGCTGGAAGGCGTTGACGCCCCCGGCCTCGCGTTGGATGTCGCGGAACATACGGTCGGTTTCCGCGCGCACGAAGTTGTCGACATTCACAAGGAGGCTCACCACCTCATTCTCCCCGATGACGAGTCGCCCCGACAAGGCCGCATCATGCAGTTCAACGGCGCACTTCTGCACGCATCACCGGCGCACGACAGGCCTGGCTGCTGACCCTCGCCGAGCTGCCGTAGGGCGGCGGTTGGCTAGTCCGCGCTCGGCTGCTCGCGCTCGCGCGCGGCGTCGGCTCGCGCGCGGGCAGCTACAGCGCGCCGCCGAGGTCGCCGGAGCCACTGACGGCCCGCAGCGTCTGGCGGACCTTCTCCAAACGGGATAGCGAGAGGCCGTCAGGCCCAGAACTCGTCGCTGTAGGCGGGCTCGGCCTCGACCATCCAGATCTCGGTAATGCGCGCGTCGGCGACGCGCGTGAGGAAGGCCGCGAAGTTCTGGAGCTCCCTGTCGTTGCGGTGGGCGCGCACGCGCACGGCGGTCAGAGCGAGGTCGTCAGCGACCTCGGCGACCTGCGTCACCTCGACCTTCCACTCGGCCGAGTCGAGGTCGGGGATCCGAGCGACGTACGCGTCCCGGCCGCGCAGCACATCGACGCCGCCGTCGGCCCCGGTGACGCGGCCCACGACGTCCGGGGCGAGGTGCGCCGCGAAGGCTGCCAGGTCGCCGTCGCTGAAGGCGGTGAAGCAGTCGCGCGCGACAGCGGCAGCGTCTCGAGACACGCCGCGAGGCTATCGCTCTGACAGCGGAGAGGCAATGCCGTCGTCTGCGAGCTGAGCGGGTGGTCGTGATCGTGCGGCAGTGCTCAGTCGCAGTCCAGGCGGACGACTCGCTTGCCCGATCGGTGGCCGACTGCCAGCTCGTCGTGTACCGGGCTGACGGCGGCGAGCCCGGGCAGCTCGCGTGGCTCGATCGCGATCCGGCCCGCGCTCAGGTCCCCGACCACTGGACAGTTCGCCTCCTCGATGGCGATCTCCCGACCGTACCCGCAACCCGAGGCCGAGCCCGGCACCCTACACCTCCAAAACGACGAAACCCCCGCATCCGCGAGGGTTTCGTTGGTATGGAGCTAGCCGGGCTCGAACCGGCGACCTCCTGGGTGCGATTCACCCGTGCTCACAGCCAAAAAGTCGCCTATTAGCAGGCTTTTCGGTCATACTACAGCGCCGCTGCGGGGATCGGATAGTGGCGGATATGCACCGATTCGGGGCGATCCTGCCACTCTCGGCCCCGGAGTGGCAGGAATCGCGGCGGCCGACGTCGCTTCTCAGCGGATGCGGATCGTCGCCCGGGTGGTGACGTGGCGGCGGCCGTCGCGGTAGTGGAGGGTGAGCCGATAGCGCCCGCTGGGGACCGTGCGGGTGGCGTGGAGGCGCAGGCCGCGGGTGCGGCTGGCGCTGCCGGTCGCGTAGACGCGGCCGTTGCGTGCGAGCGATGCGCGCGCGGTCGGCGCGGTCGTGAAGGTGGCGTTGCCGGCGATCGTTCTCGTGGTGCAGCGTCTGGTCGTTCTTCTGCCTCTCGCCGGCTTGCCGGTCGTACACGTGACGAGGCGGATCTGGCCGGCGCTGCCGGCGGGACCTTGCGGACCGGCCGGGCCGTCCGGGCCGGCGGGTCCCTGCGGGCCGGTGGCGCCGGCCGCACCGGTGCCGTCGGCGCCGCGCTCGCCGGTCGCCCCGGCCGCGCCCGGGGCGCCGGTGTCGCCTCTGGCGCCGTCCTGGCCGGCGACGCCCTGCGGGCCCTGGTCGCCCTCCTGCCCCTGGTCGCCCTGCGGCCCCTGCGGCTGCGGCCCGGCCGTCCCCGTCAACGCGATCGCCGTGTCGCCTTCGCGCGCGTCAGAGAGGACCATCAGCGTGCCGCTGCGCTCGCCCTGCGCCTGCGGCGCGAAGCGGACGCTGATCGTGCAGCTTGCACCCGGCGCGACCGGGCGGCGGCAGGTGTCGGTGCCGATGACGAAGTCGTCCGGGTTCGCACCGCCGAAGACGAATCCGCCGATCGACAGCGGCACGGCGCCGTTGTTGACGATCGCCGTCGTCTGCGACGGGCTCAGCGTCCCCTGCGGAACCGGCGCCGACTGCGATCCGAACGTCAGCGACGCCGGCGACGGATCGGCCGTCGGCGTGTTCAGCCAGAGCGCGGGCGTCCGGGAGACACCCTCGAGCAGCGCGAGGTCCGCGGCGCCGTCGCCGTCGAAGTCGCCGGCGACGGGCGTCCCCGGCATCATCGGGCTGGCGGGAATCTGACCGGATGCGAACGCGCCATCGCCGGGGTTGTCCAGCACCGCCATCGATCCGTCCAACGAGTTGACGACGACGAGATCCTGATCGCCGTCGCGATCGAAGTCCGCCGCGTCGAGCCAGTCCGGCCCGTCACCGAGGGAGGAGGTCGTGGCGGGCGGGCCGAACGTGCCGTCCCCGTTGCTGCGCAGCACCAGCACGGTGTCGCTGTCGGTGTCGGCCGCCGCGACGTCGGGGATCCCGTCGCCGTCGAAGTCACGCACGACGGCGTCGAGGACCCGCACGCCGGGCTGGTACGACGTGGGCTCCGCGAAGGTCCCGTCGCCGTTGCCGAGCGCGACGCGCAGCGTGCCGATTCCGTCGTTCGCGCGGGCGAGCAGGTCGAGGTCGCCGTCGTCGTCGAAGTCGGCGAGATCGAGCGCGATGGTGGCCCCGCCGATCGTGGCGGACTCGATCGCCGTGTCGAACCCGCCCGTGCCGTCGCCGAGCGAGACCAGGACCTTCTGGGAGCCGAGCGACGGGGCCGTCACGAGGTCGAGGTGACCGTCGCCGTCGACGTCGCCGATGGTGATCGCGCCCGGCGGCTCGTTGTCGGGGACCGCAGACGCCGCTGTGAAGGTCCCGTCGCCGTCGCTCATCAGCAGCGAGAGCGCGGTCGCCGTGTAGCTCCCGACGACGACGTCGTCGTTGCCGTCCTCGTCGAGGTCGCCGCTCGCCATCGTCCCCGGCGTGATGCCGAGCGGCGACGAGCTCGACGCCGCGAACGTCCCGTTGCCGTTGCCGAGCGCGACGGAGACGTCTCTTCGGCCGAAGTTGTTGCCGGCGAGGTCGAGCACGCCGTCGCCGTCGAAGTCGGCGGCGATGAGATCGTTCTCGCTCGGCAAGCCGGTTGCGGGCGCGGGCCCGAAGACGACGTCGGCAGCGGCGCCCGCGGGTGTCAGCGCGGCCAGCGCGCAGGTCGACGACAGGCACAACAGGGCACGGCGTGCGGTGATGCGCGGCATCTTCTGTTCGTCCCGGTTCGGAGGGTCGGCGAGCGGCGGCGGCCGTTCGCCGCGGGACCCTACCGTCCGGCCGCGAACCGCCTCAGGCGGGTTGTCGGACGGCAGGTGGCGCGCTTGAGCGGTCGTGGACGCCTTCGCCGTCCTCGAACTCAAACGATGAACACGGATAGCCGTGCGGCAGCAGCACCACCGGCGCGTCCGTCGGCCCACACTCGCCGCGGCGCGTGCCGCGACATCCGGCGCCAATCGCACGATCACGCCGGGCTGGGTCGCCCCGTCCAGCGCGGAGCCGAGCACTGCGGCAGCTCGCCGACTCGATGGTGCTGCTCGATCATCGCGTCAAGGTCCCGCATGTCGGCGAACTCGCTGCGGGCCTGCTCAAGGTCGTTGACCGCGTCGAGGAGCATGTCCAGCAGGGCGGCCTCGAAGATGGCGCGGTCGACCCGGACCGGCCGATCGGCGTCATCGACCAGCTCGCCGTCGCAGACGAGCTGGTCGAGCACATGCTCGATGATCGTCAACTCCTCGCGGTGGGCGGCGGTGGTGCCGGGCGTGGTCGGGTGCTTCGGCGGCGGCCGCAACCGCGCCGCCACGATCGCCGGATCGTCGTCGAGAGCGATGGACGACATCGCCTCGGTCCGGACGGAGTAGAGCGTCTGCAATGACGAGACCACGGCCGCCACCTCGGCGGCCGGGACGGTGATCGTCGCGTCAGTCATTGCCGCGCTCCAGCATCCGTCCCGTCTGAACGCAGCTGCTCCTCGAGGCGCCATACCCGCCACACGAGCCGGTGCAGCAGTGCGTCGAAGTGCTCGCGCACGAGCCGCTCGATCACGACGCCGGCAAGCTGCTCAACCGTCTCGATCCTGGCCGCCGCAACGATCTCCGACAACGGCAGCCCGAGCCCCGCCGCGACCGCAAGCAGCGTCTGAAACGTCGGGTTGATCTCGCCACGCTCGATCGCGCCGACATAGTTGCGATGCAACCCGCTGTGGAACCCCAGCCGCTCCTGCGAGAAGCCACGGCGCGCGCGGGTCTCACGAACCGCAGCCCGAGGATCACATGCTCCGGACCGCTCTTCGGCGCCGTCGCGGACTTGGACTTCGAGCGTTTGGACCTGGGGCGCTTGGATCTGGAGGTCGCCATCACTGACCCCCGCCCGCGGTCGTCCCGTCCGGCGGGTTCGAGACCGGGAGGAGGATGTCTTCCAGATCCACGAGGCTGGCTATCGCCTCGTCGCGCAACGCGTCGCGTTGCTCGCGGATGATCAGTGCACTGCATGTGCGTCGCCTCCTAGAAAGGATCGACGGCACCGTCAGCGAGGCGACTCAGAGCGGGCGAACGTGCGCGCGCCTCAACGGAGTGCGCGACAATCGACCTGTACCGAGGGCCTAGAACCTTCGGTGCCAGGCCCCGGCGTGTTCGTAGCACGGCCGGGGCCACCAGTTGACAGGGCGGTCACCATAGCTCGCGTCCACGGCAGCAGCCACCTTGAATCCGGCGAATCTAGCCCCATCGCAGGCAATCGGACGAATTTCTGCCACTAGTGGCAGAAAGTGGCGGCGATTCGGGCCGATTTCGGGCGATCCCCGAAACGACGAAACCCCCGCATCCGCGAGGGTTTCGTTGGTATGGAGAGAACCGGGCGGCGTACAAACCGCGTGGTGGTCTCTCCCAGCGCCGTTTCTGTGTGGTGACGCGCTGCGACGCTGGGCCGGTTCGGCCGGTGCGCCCGGCGCGGCGGGGGCGGCTGGCGTCGCCGGGCCGATCGGCCCGGCGAGTCTGGTCGGCCCAGTTGGCCCGATCGGACCTCGGGGCATGGAGGGGCCGCAGGGCGCGCCGGGCCCGCAGGGGTCTCAGGGCGTGCCGGGCGCGCGTGGCGCCGATGGCGCTCATTTCTGGCCTCTGGGCCTGGCGCGATCGTGATGAACGGCAACGGCGCACCGGGCATCGGGACGGCGCTGCCGCTCAGCGGCATCCCCGGAACGGCGCGTCAGCATCTGGGACGACGTCACCCAGAAGCACGGCCTCCACGGAAACGATCTGTTCACGGCACAGGTCGTCCCGACCACGACCGACATCCGACGAGATCAGCGACATCTATGCGTCGAGACACGCCGAAACTGGCTGCACCATTCCGACCGCGTTGAGAGGCGCCGTCGCCGAGGGCACGCTCCTCATCGGCGACTGTGTCATCGATGCGACGATCGATGCGGGCGACTTCGGAGCCACTTCGATCCTGGCGTCCTCGACCGGCACCTCGTACCCAAGATTGGAAATCGAGGCCTCGGTCGCCTCGGCTGACGGGGCTCGGGCCGCTCTATGGGGAGGCAGGCAGCCTGTGGACGTTGCGCGGGCTGACGACCTTTCTGATCGCCTCGCCGATCGCGGTGCTCGGAGCGACGCCTCCGCGCGCTATGTCGGTGTTGATCAGCGCCACGATCGTCGTTCTCGTCCGCGGGTGGTGCAGGGCGACCGTCTGGTAGCCGGGCAGCGAGCCGTTGTGGCCGATCCACCCGCCGACGGCGAACATGCCGAGCCCGTAGGTGCCCGTGTTGGGACCCGCGAGGGACCGCAGGCGGGCGCGCTGGGTCGCCGCCGACAGCAGCCCGCGGCCGGTGGCGAGGCGGGGCACCCAGATGCGCAGGTCGTGCAGCGTCGAGACCATCTGCCCGGCCGCCCACGTCCAGCTGGAGTTCCAGTCCGTCGCGTCGGCGACCGTCCTGTCCGGCGTCGCGTTGGCGTAGCCTCGAGCGTGGGGCGAGGGGAACGCGGTGCCGGTGGGGAAGCTCGTCTGCCGCATCCCGAGCGGCGCCGTGATGTGCCTCCTGATGTAGGCGCCGAGTCTCTCGCCCGAGACCTGCTCGACGACGAGGCCGAGCAGGATCGCGTTCGTGTTCGAGTAGGCGAACGAGGTCCCCGGCGCGAACAGCAGCGGCGCGCCGATCGCGTACGAAAGCAGCTGCTGCGGCCTCAGCGACTGGTACGGATCGTCCGTCATCGACCTGTCGAGCGCCGGGACGATCGAGTAGTCGACCAAGCCGCTGCGCATCGACGCGAGCTGCCGCAGCGTGATCGTGTCGCCGCTGACGACGCCCGGGACGTACTTGGAGATCGGGTCGTCGAGCGCGACCTTCCTCTGGTCGACGAGCTGCAGCAGGGCCGTCACCGTGAACGTCTTGGTGACGCTGCCGATGCGCATGAACAGGTCGCTGCGCATCGGCTGGCGCGTCGTCGTGTTCCGGACGCCGAAGCTGCGCACGTAGGCCCGCCTGCCCGGCTGCCAGACGCCGACGATCGCGCCCGGCGCGGCGGTGGTGGCGAGCGCCTGGCGGATCGACCGCGTCAGCGTGGCATCGCGTCTGCACGGCGCAGGGCACTGCGCCGTCCGCGCCGCGACCGCCGTGCCCAGCGGTTCCGCCGCACTTGCGCCGGCCGGCGCGGCGAACACGGCGGCGCCGGCAGCGGCCAGGGCCGCAGCGATCACCCGACTCCCGCGCCGCCCCGCCGTTCCTCT
The DNA here is from genome assembly GCF_033542075.1 of Conexibacter stalactiti. NCBI lineage: Bacteria > Bacillati > Actinomycetota > Thermoleophilia > Solirubrobacterales > Conexibacteraceae > Conexibacter > Conexibacter stalactiti. The sequence continues at coordinate 42,132 of NZ_JAWSTH010000027.1, read as the reverse complement.
ACATGCGTGCTGCATCTTCACCCTGTCCACGTTCGATTGGCCGGTTCAGCGTTGCGCATGGCAACCGGCGTCGAAAGGGACCTGGGTCCCTGGTGCAGGTCGTCCTCGCTCCTACAATCAGGGCGTGAGACCAGCAGTCACGCGCCGCACGGCGATCACGTACGGAGCGGGCGCGCTGGCGGCTGCGCTCGCCGCCCCCGAGCTGCTGCGTGCGGCGCGCGCGGGAGCGACCCCCGGGCCGGGGACGGCTCCCGCGGCTCGCGCCGCCCAGGCGCTCGGCCCCGAGCTGCGGCGCCCGCGGGTGCTGCGCAGCCGCCGCGGCAGGCTCGACGTCAAGCTCGTCTGCAAGCCCGCCGTCGTCGACATGGGCGCCCCGGCGCCGGTCCGGACCTGGACCTACGACGGACTGGTCCCCGGCAACACCTGGGAGCTGCGCGGCGGCGACGTGCTGCGGGTCGACCTGCGCAACCGCCTGCCGGAGCTCAGAGGCGAGGGCGACCACGACCACGCGACGATGGACCGCCCGCACGAGTGGACGACGACCAACCTCCACACCCACGGCCTCCACGTCTCGCCGCGCGGCAACTCCGACAACGTCTTCCTCGCGGTGCCGCCCGGCGAACGCCAGCGCTACGAGATCGAGTTGCCCGAGGACCACCCGGCGGGGCTCTTCTGGTACCACCCGCACCGCCACGGCGGCGTGTGCCAGCAGGTGCGCGCGGGCATGGCGGGGCTGCTGATCGTGCGCGGCGACCTCGACGACGTCCCCGAGGTGCGCGCCGCCAAGGAGCGGATCCTCGTCATGCAGGCGATCGAGGTCGGGCCCGACTACGCCCTGATGGACCCGATCCCGAACCCCACCAAGGAGCAGGCGTTCTTCCCGCGCACGAACCTGATGTACACGGTCAACGGCAGGATGAAGCCGACGATCACGATGTACCCGGGCGAGGTCCAGCGCTGGCGCCTGCTCAACGCCGCCGAGGGCAAGTTCATGTCGCTGGCGTTGGAGGGCCACGACCTCCACGTGCTCGGCTGGGACGGTCTGACGCTGGCCGAGCCCGAGGGCGAGGAGCTGCTGATGATGTCGGCCGGCAACCGCGTCGACGCGCTCGTGCAGGCCGGCAGACCGGGCGTCTATGAGCTGATGCTGACTCCCGGCTCCAGCCAGAGACCGAACATCCCGGGCATGCCGCGCTCGGCCGACCAGGACGAGGTCGCCGCGACGGCGTCGCGGCGCGCGCAGTCGCTGCTGTGCGACCTGTCGGCGAGCGCCGCGAGTCCGCGCGCCGGCGCGGCGCAGTCGCCCGACGCCCAGCCGCCCGAGCTGCAGCCGCGCTCGATCGCGACGGTCGTCGTGCGCGGCAGCGGGCCGCGCATGCGGCTGCCGCACGACCTGCCGGCGTTCCGCCCGCCAAGGCTGAAGGTCGTGCGCAGACGGCGCTTCGAATTCACCGTCGAGCGCGACCCCGACAACGAGTTCCTCTCGTTCGGCGTCGACGGTCGCCCGTTCGTGATGGGCAACAAGCCCTACCGGGCGCGACTCGGCACCGCCGAGGAGTGGACGCTGGTCAACGGCACCGACAACAAGCTCGCTGACCACGCCCACGTCTACCACGTGCACGTCAACCCGTTCAAGATCACGGCGATCAACGGGCGCAGGCTCTCACGGCCGCAGTGGCGCGACACGCAGGCGCTCACCGGGCGCACCGGCGACTCGCTCACCTTCGAGGTCGGGTTCACCGACTTCACCGGCAGATTCGTCGAGCACTGCCACGTCCTCTCCCACGAGGACCTCGGAATGATGAACGCGATCGAGGTGGTCAGAAGATGAGCCGGTTGACGCGACGCGACCTGCTGCGCTCCGGCGCCGCCGGCTCGCTCGGGCTGTTCCTGCCGTTCGCCGCCGAGGCGCGCTCGCCCGCCTGGCACGCGCGCGCCGCCAACGGCCGCGTCGACAGACGCGCTCTGGCGCAGCTGCGCCGGGCGCTGCGCGGCAGGCTGCTGCTTCCGGGCGATCCCACCTACGACGCCGCCATCACGCCCGCCAACGCCCGCTACGACGGGACCAAGCCCGTCGCGGTCGCGCAGTGCGCCGGCGAGCGCGACGTGCTCGCGTGCGTCGAGTGGTCCCAGGAGCACGGCGTCGACCCGGTCGCCCGCGGCGGCGGTCACAGCTACGCCGGCTTCTCGACGACGCGCGGCCTGCTGGTCGACGTCGGCGCGCTCACCCGCGTGCAGCTCGACAAGGCGACCGGCGTCGTGACGATGGGCGGCGCGGCGCGCAACCAGAACGTCTTCGACGCGACCGTCGGCGGCGACTGGATCCTGCCGGGCGGCACCTGCCTCGGCGTCGGCGTCGGCGGCCTCGTGCTCGGCGGCGGCATCGGCTACAACACCCACTGGGCGGGGCTGACCGCCGACCACCTCGTGAGCTCGCGGATCGTCACCGCCGAGCGCCGCGTGCGGCGGATCGACGCCGACACGAACCGTGACCTCTTCTGGGCCTGCCGCGGCGGCGCCGGGGGCAGCTTCGGCATCAACACGCAGTGGACGTTTCAGCTGCCGCGCGTGCCCCGCCGAGAGGTCGCGTTCTACCGCTTCGACTGGCGCGGCGCCGACGCCGCGACCGCCGTCCTGCGCGCCTTCGACCACCTGCTGACCAGAGCGCCCGCCGCGCTCAACGCGGTCGCCTCCGCGCAGGCGTCGCCCGTCGGCCCGGGCGGCCCGCGCGAGGCGATCGACGTCTTCTCGCGCGGCCAGTACATCGGGCCGCTGGAGGAGCTCAGAGAGCTGGTCAAGCCGCTGATCGATGCGGCCGGCACGCCGGTCAGGACGCAGCTGGTCACGATGCCCTACTGGGACATGCAGGCGACGTTCGCCAGCAGAGAGCTGGAGCGCCACGCCTTCGGCGACGTCTCGCGCTACGCCGCCAGGCCGCTGCCCGACGCCGTCTACGCGAAGGTCGTCGACCTGCTGGCCGAGTGCCCGTCGCGCACGGCCGAGGCGAACGGGTCGATGTGGTCGCTCGGCTGGGTCGGCGGTCCGATCGTCGGCAGGGTCGGGCGCCGCGACACCGCCTACGTCCACCGCGACGCGCTCACGCTGCTGCGCGCCACGCCGGTCTGGCCGATCGACGCGCCGCGCTCGGTGCGCGCGGGCCTGGTCGACTGGACCAACCGGATGATCGGCCTCGTCGAGCCGCACACGCCCGACGAGAGCTACCAGAACTTTCCCAACCGCGGGATCGCCGACTGGGAGAAGCAGTACTACGGCGAGAACTATCCGCGGCTGCAGCGGGTCAAGGCGAGATACGACCCGGGGAACCTCTTCCGCAACGCGCAGAGCATCAGACCCCGCCGCGCCCGGCGGGGCGTCTAGGCGAGCACGGCGCCGCCGCCGCGGCGCGGGTCGCCGGCGCCCAGCACGCGCCCGCTGACGGGATCGCGCTCGACCGCCTGCACGCCGCTGCCGGGTTCGGCGTAGACGATCCCGTCCCACTTCGAAGACACACTGAAGGCCGCGAGACCGGAGGAGACGAAGGCGCTCTTGCGCCTGCTGATCGAGGACCTCCAGGTCAACAGCCGGGCGGAGATCCTCCCCAAATACAAAGTCGCCGCGCAAATGGTTTGCGCGGCGACTTGTGAAGTGGAGCTAGCCGGGCTCGAACCGGCGACCTCCTGGGTGCGATCCAGGTATGAGCCGTATGGAACGCTCTGGTACGGGCGGTTCGATCTCGTGGGATAGCCGGTTCTAGAGCCGATATTGGCTAGTTCGGTACCCGCATTGGTACCCGCTCATTGGTTGGTACCCGCACTGGATCTACTGGTACCCTCGGCGTGTGGCCGCTACTCCGACACCCGCCGTCGTCATTCGCCTCGCGAAGGACGGGACGCCCTTCTTCGAGGCGAAGTGGCGCGCCGCCGGCGGCAGGCAGATCAAGCGCCGGCTTGGCCCGGCTTGGATCGAGTCGGATGGCGCCGGCGGCTGGACTCGCAGAAGAGGGCGGCCGAAGGACGGTTGGCTGGACGAGCGTTCCGCGCACGCCGCCGCGGCCGAGATGGTCGTCGCCGTCGAGCAGGAGCACCAGGCCGCCGCAGACGCTGCCGCGCGAGCCGGCATCCCGACCTTCCGCAGAGTCGCGCGCGAGTGGCTGGAGTGGAAGCGGGACGTGAAGGGCGGCGCGCCGTCGACGCTGGCCAACGACGCGCTGCTTCTGCGCGAGCCCGGCGAGCCGTACAAGCGCGGCAGAGGCAGAATCAAAGGCCGCGTGATGGCTCGCTTCGGCGATCGACACCACGACGAGATCACGCCACGCGAGGTCGCACAGTTCCTCCGCGACCTCGACACCGAGGGCCTGTCGGCGCGCAACGTCAACGAACACCGCTCGATCCTCCACGCCGTCTTCACGTACGCGATGAAGCCCGACACGTACTCGCTCGCCACCAATCCCGCCGCCGGCACGGACAAGCGCTACCAGCCGCCGCCACCGCCCCTTGACCACTACGAGGTCGAGGAGGTCGAGGCGCTCGCGCGAGTGTGCGAGCGCGGCGCCCACCGCACCGCCGCGCCGAACTACAAGGGCCGCCCCATGGCGCTCAGCGACGAAGAGCAGGCCGCTCGTCATGTCGAGGATCGCCAGGACGCCGACCTCTTCCGCGTGAAGTTCTACAGCGGCATGCGCCTCGGCGAGGTCATCGCGCTGAAATGGCGTCACGTCCAGTTCCTGCCAGATCTCTCAGGGGCCGTGCTTGATGTCGAGAGAGCGGTGAGCGCTGGCGTCGAGAAGCTGCCAAAGGGCAGACGCGGCCGACAGGTCCCGATCCCCCGCCAAGGTGCTGAGGCGCTCGCGCGCCTTGGCCAGCGTCCCGATTTCAGCGACCCCAACGACTACGTGTTCTGCAACCGCTTCGGCGAACGCCTCGACCCATCGGCGATCCGCCGTCGCTACAAGCGCGCGACCGCCGCCGCCGGCCTGCGCCCCATCAAGCTCCACGGCCTTCGTCACGCCGCCGGGTCGGTGCTCGCCCGCACCCTTCCCCTCGTGACCGTCCGCGACGTGCTCGGCCACGCTGAGCTGCGGACGACGAACCGCTACCTGCACAGCAAGATCGACCCAGCGGCGATCGTGGCGGTGAATGCGGCGTTCGATGCGGCTGCAACACGAAGTAGCGAAGACGAGGCGGAGGGCGCTGAGTCGGAGGTTCCTCCGTACTCTTAGGAGGCGTTGAGGGTGTGCAGTATGGTGTGCACTGTGGCTGATCTCGGTTTCGTCAAAAGACAACCCGTCCTCCGTGCCGCGCCCTTGGAGCTGGCCATCTGCCAGGTGCGTTTCCCAAGGCAGATCGGGCTTTCGGATTCCGATATTCGCCCGATCCAGCTCGCGCTCGCCAAGAGTTTTCCGCAGGTGCAAGTAGGACGCTCCGCGAACTTTGAGCTCGGGCCAGAAGGCGTGCGCGAGCAAGACTCACCGCAGGCTATCTACCAGTTCTTGTCGGTCGACCGGGCATGGACGGTCACGGTCACGGCCGAATCGTTTTCGCTTGAAACCACTGCGTATCACGATTTCAGCGATTTCCTTGCTCGGTGGATCGCAGCTTCCGGAGTAGTCGTTGACGCGATCGGGATTGCGAGCCAGACCAGGATCGGGTTGCGCTATGTCAACCGGTTGGCCTGTCCTGAAAGGCCGACTCCCGCCGACCTCGCGAAAATAGTGCGGCCAGAGCTTGTTGGTGTCGTGGGCGCGAATGAGCTGCTGTCGAGACTGCGTATGTCCATGCAGGAACTTCGGTTTGAGCAGGACCGAGGCACCTGCACGCTGCGACATGGGCTTGTGCCGGATTCCGATGCGGCAGACCGCTATATTCTGGACCTCGACTTCTACGACGATACGTCAGCGGTCTTCGACGTCGACGCCCAGAGCAGGTTGCTCGCAGACTTCAACCACTCCACCTTCGAGCTGTTCAAGTGGTGCGTACAGAAGGACCACTTCTTGACCTTCCGACCAGAGGAGCCCTCGGATGCCTGAGCTTTCAGTGTTGGCCCCGATGGGCAGTGGGGGTACCGCGTCGGCGAAGATTTCTCGAATCGGTCATTGGGGAAACCTGCCGCTGGAAGACCTGCAGAGCGCCTCACTTGTCATATCGGACGGCCCAACTGGTGCGAGCCGGTATTGGCCTGAGTGGTTTTCCTGCGTGCATCCGGACTTCGCGACGACGGATGTGGGCTACAACCGGGTTGACGAGGTGTGGATCCCTCGCGCCAGTATTCGCGTCTCGGTAGTTGTCCAGCCCTGGACATCTCCCCTGGAGCCTCTTTCGGATGTCCTCCGCGCCATGCGGGTGCACAGCGGCATGTCAGCTGCTGACGTGGCAGCGATGGTTGGCTTGAGACGGCGCCAGCTCTACAATCTGCTCGACGGTCTGCACGACAGCCCGCATCGAGAAGCGTGGATTCGTCGCGTCGCTGCGGCCGTCGTCACGCTTCATCATGCCGCAACGGGTAGCGCTCAACTGGTTCGTGCTGCGCTGTTGCACCCTGTCAGAGACGGGCAGAGCCCCTTCGACCTGGCCTGCGCTCAACGGGACGATGATTTCGCGGCAGCGTGTGATGTTCTTGCAGAGCAGTTGAAGGAAAACAGAATCTCTGCGCGGTTGCAGCGGCCGTCTCCATCCTTGCGGAGACGAGGAACGAGCAGAAGCGCAAGCGAGTTCCTCGCCGGTTACCGCGAACCGGACGAGGACGGTTGACCTGTCTTTGCCGGAACAATTCGATGCGATCCTTAGCGCTGAAGCCACGCAGGAGTTGGAGGTCCTTCACCAGATCCTCGAAGAAGGTATCGACCAAGGATGGTTCTTTCGGGCCAATGAGACCGAGCTTCTGATCCCGTCGCCCTCAATGCAAGAGGAGTTCTGCGGACTGATCGGGACGCGTGAGGCCGTCAAGCTGCAGAATGACGATCCATGGAGTGAGAACGATCCAGAGGTCATTCCGATTGAGGGCGAGCAGGCTGGTTGGTCGGTTCTGACCCAGCGCTGTGATCTGCTGCGTTCCTATTGCATCGAGCCTCTGGTAGAGGTAGCGCGTACCTACGTAGTGGAAGGGGACGCCGCTCGTGCGGCCAAAACAAACTCGCCTCGTCTCATCGCGCTTGCGGAGGCTGAGTCTGGGCTCTGGGTTGTAGATCTCCGTCAACGAGCTTGGCTGCCGAAACACAACCTGCTCACGCAGTCGGATCTCCGTCCGGCCATCTCTGGGAAGGCCAGAAAGCGCTTTCGGCTGCGCCTGGGACAGCGCTACTGGCGAGATCCGGTTCCTGACGATGTAGCCGCCAAGCTGCAAGGTCCGCTGAGGAACATTGTCAAAGCCTCAACCGCCCGTGTGAGAAAGCTGAGTTCCTTCTCGATGTGGCTCGGGCAGCGCGCGGACGACGGAAGAACCATCGTCATCGCAGTCGCAGAGGATGAGCGACTCGATGAGGCCGAAGAGGATTGGAACGGCATTGTCGCACTGCTCGGTGAACGGCAGCCTGACGCTCATGCAACTATTGAGCCTGAGCAGTCTGGAGTCTTTTCACCCGAGGATATTTCGTTGGGAATTGGCTGGAGTCGTTCAAGTTTGACTTTGACGAGATCACGTATAGCCGACGTGCAAGAGGGGATCATGCCGAGCCCACTGTCTAGCCCTTCCGGCGAAGACTGAATTCGATGTCCTCTCGCAAAAAGCGAACTGCGCGTCCGAGCCTTGAACACGGCAGCACATCCCGCCGAGCCAGCTCATAGACGGTCGAGACGGGCAGGCTGAGCATTTCGGCGACTTCTCTGGCCGTCATTACGTCGGCGCGGGTGAGGCGGCGGCGGGGTGGTTCGTTGGCGGTGCGGTTGGGCGACATCGGTTCCGTCCTCTGTGCGGGTTAGCGGTGGCGGCGGGCGTTGGTTTGGAGCCAGTTGGCGAAGGTGCGCAGTTCGTGTGAAAAGGCGAGTTCCATGCGTGGGTCGGCGTGGTTGCCGTTGTCGATTTGTTCGCGCCAGAGCGAGAGCGCGGCGGCTTGTTCGGCGATGTGCGTGTCGGCGAGTGGGTCGCCGCGGAGGTGTTTGAGTTCGTGCGGGTAGCGGTCGCGCAGCGCCTCGATCGCGACGGCCCGGCGGCTGGGCGGCAGCCACGCTGCGCCGCTGCCCGCGTCGGCTTCGGCGACGGCTGGCGGCGCGTTGCGTTGGCGTACGGCGGCATCGAGGGCGGCGCCGTGGTCGATGAGGGCGGCGCGCAGGAGCCGGGCGGCGGTGGTGGCCTCAGGTTCGCGGGCGCGGTGCGCGAGCGCTGCGAGCGCGTCTCTCTCGCTTGGCTTGAGCGTGATCGCGACGCGGCGGGGTCGTCTGCCGGCGGCGGTCATCGGTCCAGCTCCAGCCCGCGGTCGGCGCCACGGTCGAGGTCGGGTGCGGCGGCTGGCGAGTGCAGTCGCGCGACGTGGAGCGCCTGGTGCGGGTCGTCGGGGAGCCGGGCGGGGTCGTGCAGTTCGACGTTCAGGGACGGTTCTTGGGCGCGGCTGGCGCTCATGCGGTCGGCGAGTTGGTCGAGGCGGTCGGTGTCGTGGTGGCCGTCGAGGTCGTCTCGGGCGATGTGCCACTCGACGCCGTGGGTCGCGCGGGTGCTTTCGACGTAGGCGGTTTCGCGGGAGGTCTGCCAGCTGCCGGTCACCACGACCGAGCGTCTGACGGTTGCGCCCTGCTCGCGCACGACGTGCGTGGCGTAGCCGAGTCTGAGCGCGTCGAGGCGGTCGGCGTCGACTGTGACGGTGCGGTCGCCGCCGTCGAGCTGGACGGCGAGCCGGTCGCCGTCGAGCCTGGTGATCTCGCCGCGTTGGCCGTTTTCGACGCGGGCGCCGTCGCGGGTCGGCATCGGGCGGGTCCAGATGACGCGGTCGCCGGCATGGAAATGGTGGCCGTCGGGATGCGCGAGACGCTCGGGTGACAGCTCTTCGCGGGAGCGGCGCAGGGCTTGGATGCGGAGGTTGAGGTGGTCGATCTCGACGTTGCTGGCGTCGCTCATCAACGCGATCTGGCCGTGGCCGTGCTCGCTGGCGAGCTGGTCGTAGGAGTGGGCGGCGTGCTCGATCGCCTGATCGCGGGTGTCGCTGAGGTGGACGTGGCCGCGCTCTTGGTAGAACGCCAGCGCCGCACGTGCGTCTCCGGTGCGGAGTGCGTGCCAGGCGTCGCGCTCGGCGGGATCGCTGGCGCGGTGGACGGTCTGCAGCTCGGCGCTCGGCAGCTCGGCGGCGAGGCGGTCGAACATGCCGCCCGCGCCGATGGCCGAGAGCTGGCGGCCGTCGCCGATCGCCACCAGCGCGCCGCCGCGTTCGGCGACGAGTTCGGTCAGGCGGTGCAGGCGATCGGTGTCGCCCATGCCGGCTTCGTCGACGTAGACCGTCGTGCGGGTGTCGAGCGGGAGCCGGCCGTGCTCGACGGAGGCGATGAAGCCGTCGATCGTCTTCACCCGCCCTTCCAAGGATGGGGCGCTTTCGCCGAGACGCTGCGCGGTGCGGCCGGCGACGGCGACGCCGTAGACCTCGCGGCCGGCGGCCTGCTCGGCGTGCGCGGCGGCGTCGATCACTACGCCCTTGCCGGTCCCGGCCGGACCGATCAACACGGCGGCGCGGCCGGGCGCGGTGATGGTATCGATCGCCGCGCGCTGCTCTGCGGACAGCTCGGCACCGATCCGCTGCTCAACGGCGGCGATGGCGGCCGCGCGAGCGTGCGCGTCGATCGCGCGAGCGGAGTCGGCAGCCATCGCCTGCAAGCTGGTCGAGATCGTCGTCTCAGCCTCACGCACTGAGGCGGTCGTCATCCGCCCGTCCGCGAGATCGAGCACGCGGCCGGTGCCGCGCAGGTGGTCGGCGCCGGCGAGCGCGTCGGCGGGGGCGAGGCCGTGGCCGGCGGCTTGTTCGAGCGCGACCGTCCGCAGCTCCCTGGCGTCGAAGACAGCACGGCTCGCCGTCGCTTCGCGCTCGACCGCTTCGGCCCAGCGGTCGGCGACCGGCAACGTTGCCGGTCGGCCCGGTGCCCGCAGCTCGGCCGCCTGCGCCCGGTCGAAACCGTGCGGCGCGGCGGTCGCCTGCCAGCTCGCATCGAGTTCGGGGCGCGTGTGCGGGACCTTCTCGCTACGCGTCTGGATCGCAAGCGCGCGCAGCTCGCCGCGCTCGGGTGCGCGACCGTGCTCAGCGCGAAAAGCTCGAGCCGCCCGTTGGACCTCGACGGAACGCTTGGAGAACGCCGCTTCGAGATCGGGTGTGATCCCGTCGATGCGGAAGTAGCGGCCGTCCTCGCCGGCCGACTCGATCCCGTAGCCGCGCTGGCGCAGCTCGTGCGCGAGCTGCGCGCGGTAGAGGGCGCCGCCCTCGCGGGCGGAGCGGAGCACCGGCCGCGACCGCACCGCCGCGATGCGGCCGTCGGTGCGCTCGACGCTGGTGATCACGACATGGCTGTGAAGCTGCGGATCCGGCGCGCCGTCGCCGACGCCGCGCGCGGTCGTGTGGACGAACTCGGCCGCGTGCACGTGCGCGGCCGGCGCCGGCACCGAGGCGCCCTGCGCGGGATTCCAGCGAGTCGTCAGCTCGACCGTCCGACCGAGGTAGCCGACCGCCTGCTCGACGGCGGCGCGGTGCGCGGCTTCGATCTCGGCGCGCTGCGCCTGGTCGCCGAGCGCCCACGCGATGCTGACCGACTTCGGCGCCGAGAACGTCACGTCGATCCCGGCCGCACGCGACCCGTCCGGCCCGGCCGCCCGCAGGAACTCGTCGGGCTGGCCGGGGCGGTGTCCGGCCATCAGCGCGCGGAGGTCGTCGGCGTGGGCGGGACCGGGGGTGATGCCGACGCGCGTGAGCGCGTCGGCATTCCCGATCCAGCGTCCCGGCGCCTCGGCCGGGAGCCCGTCCCGGCCGAGGTAGTAGTCGCCCTGCTCCGGCACCATCGTCTTGCCGTCGAGGTAGCCGGCGTAGTCGCCGCCCGTGGCGGCAGGGATGCTGGCGGCCGTCATCACCGCTGCTCGCCCTCCTCCCAGTCGAGCGCGTCCTCCGGCGAGCGTGCGCCGGTCCACTCCCACCAAAACGGCAGCCGGACGATCGCGGGCACGTCACGGCCGTGGATCAGCACGGCTTCGCCCTCGCCCAGCCGGGCGAGGTCATCGGCGGAGAGCTTCGGTCGCTGCTCCTGCGCCTGGGTGATCGACCGGTCTCCGCCCCAGGCGCGCGTCGTGTGCGACGTGCGAGTGATCGGCTCGTCGCCGAGCAGCGCCATCAGCTCCTCCCGCGTCGCGCGATCGTGGATCGGCCCGAGGAGCAGCTTCGCTCCGGTGTTCGCCAGGATGGTGTCGGCCTGCACGCCGTACCGCGCGCGCAACTGTGCCAGCGACTGGTAGATCAGCATCCAGCGCACGCCCCAGCCGCGGCTGACGGCGAGGTACGTCGGCAGCTCAGCCAACGGAGCGAGGTGCGCGGCCTCGTCGGCGACGATCTTCACCAACGGCAGTCGCCGCATGTCGTGTGAGCGCGACGCGCGGTCCTCGCAGAACCGCACGACTTCGCCAAGGATCCCGCCAAGGAGCGGCGCCAGCTCGTCCTGCATGCTCTCCGGCGCGATCAGGAACAACGTCCCGCCCTTGGCGAGCAACTGCTCGACGTCGAAGCCGTCGCGGTCGATCGCCTGGACCTCCGGGAAGCGGTAGACGGCGACGAGCTGCGCGGCGGTCGCCAGCGAGTACGAGCGCGCACGCTCGTCCTGCTGCTGAATCCCCGCGACGATCAGCGCCGCGTGCTCGGCACCGTGCTCCTCAAGCAGTTCGCGCGGCTCATCCAGCGCGGCCAGGCCACCTTGCAGCCAACCGAGTACGTCGCTCATCGACCGACCCGCCAGCGCCGCCGCGTGCAGCAGCGGCGGCAGCACCTTGTTCTTCGCCTCGCTCGCGTAGAAGTGCGCGCCGTCGGAGCCGGCCGAGGACTTCGCCGCGTTCGGGTCCGCGTCGAACAGCGCGCGGCTCGTCCGCAACGCGGTGCCCCAATCCTCGCACCCGAACAGCGGCGTCCAGCAGCAGCCGTTCAAGCCGAGGCGGGTGAGGTCCGTCATCGGCGCGAAGATCCACACCGGCCCTCGCCGCGCGCACGCCGCGAGCGTGTGCAGCATCACGTCGGTCTTGTTCAGCAGCACGATCATCGGACCGAGGTGCTCCCGGATCGCGGTCGCGACCAGACGCATCGTCTTGCCCGCACCCGTCGGGGCCAGGCCGATCACGTTCACCTCGCGGCCAGACCGCAGCTCGGCGCCGTGGAGCCTGCCGAGGTTCCAGCTGTCGCCGCCGATCGGCGCCGGCGCCGATCTCACCCACAGCAGCACGCGCATCAACGCATTGGACGCGCGCCGGACGGCGCCCGAGCGCGAACCGACGAGTGGCTGGAGATGCAGCAGATCGCGCGGCTTGGCCCACACCCGCTTCTCGACCTTCCGCTTCGGGCTGCCGGAGATCGTCCCGAGCTGTGACCGGCTGCGCCAGCGGTCGACCCGGAACCACCCGCCGACCACCAGCAGCACGACCCCGGACAGCACCATCGCGTTGATCACGATCGCCACCCACAGCGGCGGCAGCTCGTCCGGCGACACGCCGAACGCCGCCGGCGGATCGAACGGTCTTCTCGTCGCGACCGCGACCAACAATTGGATCAAGCCCGCGATGACCGTCAACGGGTTGGCCAGGAACAGCTCGCCGCGCAGCAGCGCCCAGACACCCAACGGGATCTCGACCAGCACCAGCCCGACAGCCGCCATGACCGCGAGCCCGCCCACGACCGCCGTGACCATCTCCGGGTCAGGTCCGTCATGACTTCGATGTTGCGTAGACATTTCGTCTCCTTGACCAGACGCACGTCGCGCCTGTCCTCAACTCGCTCCCGCAGAGGTCCCGCGCGAGCCCGGTTCGCCTGAGTGCTCCGTCGCAAACGCTGCGAAATCCACCCCCGCGAGTTGCAGAGGCCGACCTACGAGCGCTGCGTCGCCGACACGTGGCGGGCCGCGAGCGAGTTGATCCGGGTCCATGTGGGGAGGTCGCGGAGATCGCGCTAGACACCCACCTCCCCAACGCGAGAAGGGCGGACCAAAGCTGCACAGATGGGTGCTCATGGACGGTCTCCCGTGCACCGGCCAGAAAGCCCCAAAGAAGTTTGCGGTGCTCCCGTGGCCGGCCCACGTATCGGGGCTGCCGGTCGTCACCGACGAGGCGCAGCTTCTCGGGAGCGGGGGAGTCGAGCGGGGGCTCACACTCCCTACAGCGGAATCTCGACGAAAAGTGGTCCTGGTGGCGATCGCAGGCGCCACCAGCACGCTGGCATCGACGTACCCGAATGCCCTCATGCCACGTTAAGCGGACGGCGCGACAACCACCCGCGCAGAACTTCAGCGCGAGCTTCGCTCGCAGCTCAACGACCCACGCCTACGGCGTCGAGTCGACCGCAGCGATAGCGCTCAGCGCGAGATGACGCGCATCACGAGATGGACGCCGAAGAGGACGGACAGACTAGATGCACGGTGTTCGATGGTCACCACGCGGGCGTCGCGTCGAGACGCCGCTTGCCCTAAGCCATCAGACCGCCCCGGGGTCTCGATTGGCGGCTCTGCGCTGCGCGCACCACAAGGAGACCGCGACCAACGCGGTCGACCCGAGCGGCCAGCTCGCCGAGCTGGCCGCTCGCCTCGGCGCGCACGATTTCGGCGCGTGCGGCGTCCCGGATGAACGCTGCGCGGGAGAGGCCGACGCGCTCGGCCTTGGCGCCGATCCGCGACCACGAGTCGGCGTCGAAGCGCACCGTCGTCTGTTGCAGCCTCGATGCGGGTCTACGACTCGTCACGGCTCGCAAGCGCCTCGCACACGGCGAGCAGTTCGGAGAGCGGGATTCCAAGGCCGTTGGCGAGCTTCATCAAGACGCGGAACGTCGGATTGATCTCGCCTCGCTCGATCGCGCCGACATAGTTGCGGTGCAGCCTGCCATTGAGGCCCACACGCTCCTGAGACAGCCCGAACTCGGCGCGCACGACGCGCACAGCCCGACCGAGCTGAACATGCTCGCGGCTCTGCTTCGTCTCCATCGCTCCCCCTCATATCTACTCGGATGTCATTGAGTTGGGCATAGGTCGAGGGAAGGCTGCCCGTTCGTGCCCACCGATCCCGCTCAGCTCGCACTCGGCCGTGCCGTCGCCGAGCGGCGTGCCGCCCTCGACCTCACCCAGGAGCAGCTCGCCCTGCGGGCGGGCCTCCATCAACGCTGGATCTCCAACGTCGAGAACGGCCACCGCAACCCGAGCTACTCCAGCCTCCGCCGCCTCGCCGCCGGGCTGGAACTGACGACCTCAGAGCTGGTTCGGCTCGCTGAGCGCAACGGCTCGACGTAGCGACCAGGCCCGTCGACCGACAGCCCTAGCGGCGGCCTGGCGCGCAGACCATGCGCCATGACTCTACGCAAATGTCATATCGATGTCTACTCGGATGTCATTGTGCTTGGGCGCCTTCGCGTGGAGGCTCAGGCGCGTGAACGCTGCGCTCACGCCTCAGCAAGCCCTCGGCCGCGCCGTGGCGGAACGCCGCAGAACGCTGGGCCTGACTCAGGAAGAACTGGCGCTCCGCGCTGAGCTGCACCAGCGGTGGATCTCGAACGTCGAGACCGGTCGTCGGAACCCGAGCTACTCCAGTCTTCGCCGGCTCGCTCGCGGCTTGACCATGAGGACCTCTGAGTTGGTCAGGCTGGCGGAGGAGTCGGATACCACGTCGGGCGACGGCTGATGGACGAGATCGGAGACGACCAGCCAACGGCCGACGATGGGCCGTTGACCCGCGTGGGGAATGAAGTTCAAGAGTTTGAGGCTGCTTTGCGCCTTCGCGATTGGGTCAAGGATCTGGTGGACGGGTCTGCTCGAACCGAGTGGACCATGACACCCGGGTCGCTGAACAACGTCTTCGTCGGGACGTTCGGTAAAGGGACGAAGACCTACCGAGCGGGACTCTTGCTGTGCGATCGGGGATACGGACCGCAGGCCGGCATGCTCGGGCGCTCGCTGTTCGAGCACATGGTCGTCGCCTGGTGGTTGCTGCTCTGCGTCACCGACGAATCAGCGCCGATGGAAGCCCTCCGGGCTCATCAGCAGCATTCGGCTGTACTTTTCGCCCGGGCGGGCGAGCACCATCCGGAGTTTCTCGGCGACGAGAAGATCCCTACGGTCAGCGACGCTGAGGCTGCGCAGCTCGATACTCGCTTCGGCAGATACGGGGCGCGCGCGTGGCACGGGAAGGATCTCGCCGGGTTGGTGCGCGAAGTCGAGGCCGTAGTTCGCGCTGAGTATCGGGGGCGCTTTTGGTCGCTGTTCCGCTTTGTCAACGCGCAGAACAACTACATCCTGCATCACAGCGCCATTGGGCTTCTCGACACCGTTCAGTGGACCGATAGCGAGAGCGCACCGGATGTCAGCGTCGGACCGAACCGCATCTGGCGCCGGGCGATGTTGTGGTCCCTGGTCCAGATATACGGTCTGTTGGTAACGGCATCCCTGGAGCGACTGTCTCCTGGACGGGTCTCGGACTTCGAGTTGTTCTATGACGAGATCCAAGTTGCCTTTTTCGTCGTCACCGAAGCGAGAGCCCGCGGTTTGGGCCGGAACGATCCGTGTCTCTGCGGTAGTGGCAGAAAGTTCAAGGTGTGCCACCTCTCCCGCGTCGAGAGAGCCGGCACGTTCTAGGGAACCTCGCCGCTCCGGGCGCCTGAGCGGACCTAAGCGCGCTTGGCGTCAAGTCGGTCCGCGGGGACCTGGATGGTGTCGATGGTCTTGCCGTCGGGGTCGGTGATCTCGACAAGCCCGGTGCTGCCGTAGGCGCGAATGACAGTGCCGACTGTGCCGGCCGGCCACGTGCCGATCGGCACGCGCAGCGTGACGACGTTGTGCTCGGCGACGACGGTTCGGGTCACGGTACGGGCCAGGCTCGATAGTGCTCTGCGAGGAGCCGCTCGATCTCAGGAGTGTCCAGGCCGATCTCGCGCATCAGACACGCCTGTAACAGCGCATGCAGTCGGCGGGTCGACTGAAACGTCTGGTCGCTGATCTCTTCCGCAGAGAAACGGTTTCCGACGTCCAGATGGGCGTGGTAGTTGCGAGCTGCGCCCATGAGGGCGAGCGCCTCAGGGGTGGCGCCCGTGAGTCTCGCCGCCACGCCTCCGCGGTCTGCCAGCGCTCTTAGGCTCCACCTGGCTCTGGGCGTCTTGGTGTTCTTCCAATAGCTCTCCGCCGCGGTGTAGAGCGTCAAGAACCGCGGGACTGAGTAGATCCTGCCCAGACGGATGGTTTCGCAGAGGAGTGCCAGCGACCGAGACGTCTTCCGCCAGAGTGCGAACCAGCTTTCGAGAGACGCGGTGACGTCCGTAAGATCGCCAGACCCGAACAGGAAATGCCCCGTCGTCGCGCGCCAGTCCGTCGCCAGCGAGACGTGCTCGGGGCGCAGAATGGTGATGCTGCGCCGATCGGCTCTGTCTGCGTAGACCTCGTGCGCGAGTTCGTCTGGCCGATCAGTCGCGAAGATCACGAATGCGAGCAACGGGTTGCGGAACCGGTGGCGGAACTCGTGAATCGTCAGGGGTTCTGTCGGCTCGGCCACGAACGACATCGACGTTTCGATACTCCAACTTGGCGAGTAGCTCCACGCGTAGCTCGCGCTTGGCACGAAGTCGACCTGTCCGTCTGGAAGGGTCACGGTTCGGTGCTCAGGGGCTCGCCACCGCAGAGTCGTGCCTCGCAGATCCTCATCAGAGTCGATGGAAAGACCTGTCTCGGGCATCCATTCATGAAGGCGCCCAGGCCAGAAGCGTGCATGAGACCATCGGTCGTCCGGGAGCACGTGCTGCCCCAAGGCGACGACCCCACTCGCGACATGGGAGACACGCATGAGGTCGGTCGTCCTTCGGACCTGGGCCTGCAGGAGCGTGAGCGCCTCGCCGTCGTGAGGCTGACCGTGAACGGTGAAGATGTCGCCGAAGTCGCTGGGCCACGGGTCCGATCGATCGGCGAGTTCGAGGTCAGCGCCGCGTTCTGCCGACCAACTCAGAACGCCCGGCGTCTCAAGCTCGGAGTCGGCGGGGCTGAATGTGCCCGTGATCTGGTCACCCGCGAGAAGTCGTCTATGCAGCGTCGTTTGGCGCACCTTGCGTTCGATCCTACGGGCCAGGCCACCCGCGACGACGCTCGTTCGGTACCCGCACCCGGTACCCGCAGCCCCAGCCCGAATCCAGCGCCAAGGTCCCTAAACGACGAAACCCCCGCTAGTGCGAGGGTTTCGTTGGTATGGAGCTAGCCGGGCTCGAACCGGCGACCTCCTGGGTGCGATCCAGGCGCTCTCCCAGCTGAGCTATAGCCCCATGTATGCGCGCCCAGCTGGGGTGCGGGCGCACTGGTCCGCGTAGTGTAGCCGGAAGGGGGCGGGGTGGCGTTGCGGGTTGGCGTCGCGCTGACGGCATCGGGCGGGTAGCCTCGCTCCAACGGGCGGTGCAAAGGGGTCGGATGAGCTTTCGGACGCGGCTGACGCTGTTCTTCATGCTGATCGTGGTCGTGCCGATGGTCGCGCTGGGCGTGGCGGTCTCGCGGCTGGTGACCGACAGCGAGGAGGGGAAGGCGAACGCGCGGGCGGGGGCGCACGTGACCTCGGCCATGCGGATCTTCGAGCGCTCGGCCGAGCGGGCCGCGCTGTCGGCCCGCGCGCTCGGCGGCGACCGGGCGCTGACAGCGGCGATCCGGGACGGCGATCGGGCCGCCGCGACCCGGCGGGCGCGGGCGCTCGCGGCGCAGAAGGGGCTCGAACGCGTCGTGATCACCACCCCGGGCCGCGCCACCCCCTTCGTCGACGTCGGCGACCCGGACGCGCTCGCGGCCGGCTCGGCGCGCGTGCGCGGCAACGGCAGCAACGACCAGCTCGCGACGGTCCAGGCATCCACCCTCGGCGCCGAGGCCTTCGTGCAGCTCGTCGCGTCGCCGGACGTCGAAGTCATCGTGCGTCGCGGCGACCGCATCCTCGCCAGCTCGCTCCCGCCCGCCGGCCGCGCCGGTGCCACCGGCACCGCCCGCGCCACCGGCACGGCCGGCGCCACCACCGGCGCAACCCCCCTCCCTGAGCGCGGCACGACCACCATCGGCGACGTCGACTACGTCGTCGCCGGCTTCCGCGCCGACGACTTCGACGGCGCGCAGGACGCGATCTCCGTCCTCACCGACTCCAGCAGCACCGCCACCGCCGTCGCGCGCAACCGGCGGCTCGCGCTCGGCCTGCTCGGCGCGTTCCTCGTGCTCGCCTTCGTCGGCGCGATCCTCGTCTCGCGCCAGCTGCAGGGGCAGATCGGCCGCTTCCTTTCCGCCGCCAAGCGGATCGGCGGCGGTGACTTCTCCACGGCGGTCCCGACCGAGGGCCGCGACGAGTTCGCCCAGCTCGGCGACGAGTTCAACAAGATGTCGCACGAGCTGGAGCGGCGGATCGGCGAGCTGGACCGCGAACGCGGCCGGCTGCGCGCCTCGATCCAGCGGGTCGGCGAGACCTTCGCCTCCAACCTCGATCGCCGCGCGCTGCTGGAGATCGGCACCGAGACGATCGCCGAGGCGGTCGAGGCGACCGCCGGCCGCGCCGGCGCGGGCACCGACGAGGTCCGGGTCGGCGAGATCGAGCCGTTCGGCGCCGTGCTCGACGCCGCCGAGCGCCGCGCCCGCGCGACCAACGCGCCCGCCGAGCACAGCGACGGCGACCTGCACGCGCTCGCCAGCCCGATACCTCGCGCGCGCGAGGACGCCGGCCCGCTCGGCTACGTCGTCGTCGCCCGCGCCGGCCGCCCGTTCGGCGACGAGGAGCATGCGCTGCTCGGCTCGCTGGCCGCGCAGACCGGGATCTCGCTGGAGAACGTCGACCTGCACGACCAGGTCGCCCGCCAGGCCGTCACCGACGAGCTGACCGGCCTCTTCAACCACCGCCGCTTCCAGGAGGTGATGACCGCGGAGGTCCTGACCGCCCAGCGGTTCGGGCAGCCGGTCGGTCTGCTGCTGCTCGACATCGACAACTTCAAGCGCGTCAACGACACCTACGGCCACCAGCAGGGCGACGTCGTCCTCAGAGAGGTCGCGCGGGTGCTGCGCGAGTCCTCGCGCGAGATCGACGAGCCGGCCCGCTACGGCGGCGAGGAGATGGCCGTCGCGCTCCCGCAGACCGACCTCGAGGGCGCCTTCACGATCGCCGAGCGGGTCCGCACCGCCGTCGAGGCGCTCGCGGTCGCCCGCCTCGACGGCGAGGGCCTGCTGCAGGTCACCGTCAGCATCGGCGTCGCCGCCTCCGCCACCGCGGAGAAGGACGAGCTCGTCGCCGCCGCCGACGCCGCCCTCTACACCGCCAAGCGCAGCGGGAAGAACCGCACCGTGCGCGCGCCGGCTGCGACCGTCGCGTCGGTCGAGGCCGAGTAGGCGTGCGCCTGCACCGGCCACGTCCGCCCGCTCCATGGGTAGGATGAAGTCCTCATGGGTCTGCTGGACGACGCGATCCGCGAGCATCTGGAGCTGAAGCGCCGACGTGGGGCCGATCCCACGGAGGTCGCCCGCGCCGAGCAGGAGGCGCTCGGCCCAGTGCGCCGCGAACCCGAGCCCGCGCCGGTGCAGGATTCCGTGCACGAGGAGCCGCACGACGCCCTCCCGCACGAGCCCGCCGAAGCGCCGTACGCCGACGTGTCGCACGCCGACGCGCCGCTGACCGCCGACCACGGCCTCGACGACGCCCACGAGCCGGCGCCGCCCGCGCACGAGCCCGCCGCCGCGCACGACGACGACGACCACGAGCTCGCACCGGAGGAGCAGACCCGCATCCTGCCTCCCGAGCAGCGCGCCGCCCCGGCCGAGCAGCCGGAGGCGCCCTTCGCCGACGAGCACGCCCAGCCCGAGCCGCCGCCGCACGCCGAGCCGGCCGTGCACGAGCAGCCGGCCGCCGAGACGGCGACCCCGCCGCACGGCGATCCGGCCCATGACGAGCCGGCGGTCGACCCGCGCCACAGCGACATCGTCCACCAGCCGACGACCGAGTGGCGGATCGAGGACGAGGACGAGCCGTTCGCCGACGAGCGCCCCGAAGGCGAAGCCGCCTCCGACGAGGACGTGCTGGAGGAGACGCCTGACTTCCTCCAGGAGACGCCCGAGCACGACCGTCTCTGGTTCGAGCAGAGACCGCCGCGCGACTTCGACTTCGACGACTGAGCGGCGGCCGCGCGCCGTGGCCGCCCGTCGCTACACGCTGCTCGACGTCTTCACCGCCACGCCGCTGGAGGGCAACGGACTCGCCGTCGTCCACGACGCCGACGGGCTCGACGACGCGACGATGCTCGCCTTCGCGCGCGAGACCCGGCTGTCGGAGACGACCTTCATCCAGACCCCGTCGGACGAGGCGGCGAGCGCCGGCGCCGACTACCGCAACCGCATCTGGACGGTCGCGCGCGAGCTGCCCTTCGCCGGCCACCCGTCGCTCGGCACCGCCGTCGCCGTCGCCCGCGCCGCCGGCGCCAGCGGCACCGTCCGCTACGTCCAGCAGACCGGCGCGGGCTTGCAGCCGGTCGAGGTCACGCTCGACCTCGACGGCGACCGCGCCTACGCCTCGATGCTGCAGGAGCCGGCCGACTTCGGCCCCGAGGTCGAGCGCGCCGCCGCGCTCGCCGCGATCGGCCTGACCGCCGCCGACGGCGACCCCGAGCTGCCGCCGCAGGTCGTCTCGACCGGCGTCCCGCAGCTGATCGTGCCGTTGCGCGACGGCGACGCCGCCGTCCGCGCGACGCCCGACTACGCGGCCCTCGCCGCGCTGCTGAACCCGCTTGGCGCCGTCACGCTCTACGCCGCCTCCTGCGCGCCGGATCCCGAGCACGGCCGCGTCCACGCGCGCTCATTCGCCTTCGACGCGGGAATCGGCGAGGACCCCGCGACCGGCTCCGCCGCCGGCCCGCTCTGCGCCTACCTGCACGCCCGCACCGGCACGCCGCGCGTGACGATCTCCCAAGGGGTCGAGATGGGTCGCCCGAGCCGGCTGGAGGCCGCCGTCGAGGGCGATCGCGTCCGCGTCGGCGGCGACGTCGTCGTGGTCGTCGACGGGACGCTGCGGCTCTAGAAGTTCCCGCGCAGCCGCGCCGCCTCGACGACGCGCTCGATCCCCAGCTCGAACGCCGCCACCCGCAGCGACCCGTCACCAGGGCGCTTGGCCGCCCGCGCCGCGACCTCGCGGTAGGCGCGCCGCATGATCGTGCCGAGCTTGTCGTTGACTTCGCGCTCGTCCCAGCGGAAGTGCTGCAGGTTCTGGACCCACTCGAAGTAGGAGACGACGACGCCGCCGGCGTTGGCCATCACGTCGGGGACGATGAAGACGCCCTTCTCACGCAGCAGCTCGTCGGCCTGCGGGGTCGTCGGCGCGTTCGCGCCCTCGACGACCATCCGGCAGCGCAGCAGGTCGGCATTGCCGGCGTGGATCGCGCCGCCGAGCGCCGCCGGCACGAAGACGTCGCAGTCGGTCGCGAGGAACTCCTCGCCGCTGACCGGCTCGACGCCGTCGGCGACGTAGTCGGCGACCCGTCCGCCGTCGCGCACGTGCGCGGCGAGCGCGTCGGTGTCGAGGCCGCGCTCGGCGCGGACCGCCCCGCTCTCGTCGGCGACCGCGACGACGCGCGCGCCGAGCCTGCTCAGCAGCCGCCCGGCCCACGAGCCGACGTTGCCGTAGCCCTGGATCGCGACCGTCGCCTCCTGCGGCACCAGGTTGACCGCCGGCGCCGCCTCCCTGAAGAGGTAGACGAGCCCGCGCGCGGTCGCCGCCTCACGCCCGAACGAGCCCTCCAGCGCGATCGGCTTGCCGGTCACGATCCCGGGCGTGTAGCCGTGGCCCTTGCCGTACTCGTCCATCATCCACGCCATCACCTGCGCGTTGGTGTTGACGTCGGGCGCCGGGATGTCGCGCGTCGGCCCGAGCACCTTGTCGATCCGCTGGGTGAAGGCGCGCGTCAGCTTCTCCAGCTCGTGCGGCTGCAGCAGCGACGGATCGCAGTCGACCCCGCCCTTCGCGCCGCCGAACGGCACGCCGACGATCGCCGTCTTCCACGTCATCAGCGCCGCCAGCGCGCGGAACTCGTCGAGGTCGACCTGGGGGTGGAAGCGGATCCCGCCCTTGAACGGCCCGCGCGCGCCGTTGTGCTGCACGCGGTAGCCGTGGAACGTCGTGATCCTGCCGTCGGAGAGCCTGACCGGGATCGCCACCTGCACCTCGCGGTACGCCGTCAGCAGCACCTCGCGCAGGTCGTCGGGCAGCGCCAGGCGATCGGCGGCGAGGTCGAAGTAGTGGCGGACGAGCTCGAAGCTCGAAAGCTCCGCCTTGGCGGTCGGCTGCAGCATCCTCTCGCGACAAGTATCCGCTTTCCGGGCGGCGGAATCGCGCCGTGGCGCGCACCGGCGCGCCGCGCCGCCGAAGCGGCGCTACGCCGCCGACGCGCGCGCGGCGAACGCTCGCAGCGCGGCGACGCTGTCGCCGTCGTACGCCGGCGCGGCGGGAGCCGGCCTCGGCGCCGCCGTCAGCAGCGCGTCGACACCGGCCGGCAGGCGCTCGCGCACCGCCGCGTCGATCGGGCCGAGCACCGCCATCACGTGGGCGCCGCCGCTGCCGTCGAGCCCGTGCTCGTGCACGAGCCGGCTCAGCTGCAGCTCCGCGGCGGCCGGCGTCAGCGTGCTGGCGTCGATCGCGAGCGTCGCGTCGGCGTGACCGTCGAAGTGGCGCACGTAGGCGCGCAGCAGGTCGCAGTCGCGCAGCAGCTCGTCGGCGAAGGCGAGCGTCACGAACCGCCGCGCGCCGGCGAGCGGGTCGGTCGCGGCGCGCCGCGGCCGTGCCGCGATCGCCTCGGCCAGCAGCCCGCGGGCCGGCTCGCACCACGGGTCGGTCGCGGCCGCGCGGACGGCGAGCGCTATCCCCGGACGCGTGTCGCCGCGCTCCAGCGCCTCGCGCGCGTCGGCGAGGATGCGGCGGGCGTCGGCGCGGTCGGCGTCGCTGACCGCGACCAGCTCGGCGAACGGGTCGTCGGCGGTCAGCAGCAGCTTGCGCGCGCCACCGGAGAAGGCGCGCCAGATCTCGGGCAGGTCGTCGACGAACGGCGACTCGGAGGTCGTGCGGCGCAGGAACCAGCGCTGGAAGGCGAGCTGCTCGCGCAGCCGCGCGACGCGGCAGGCGGGGCGGGGGACGCCGGCCGGCGTGCCGGGAGCGGCCGGGGCGGCCGGCGACTCCGGCAGCCACTCGACGTCGGTGACGGCGGCGGCACGCACGGTCAGCCACCAGCCTGGACGCGGCAGCTCGTGCGGGATCGGCGCCAGCTGGTCGCGCAGCGAGGCGCGCACCAGCAGCGACGACGGCGCGATCGACTCCTCGCGCAGCAGCCGCCCGGCGGGGCGCCCGCGCGGCGGGTCGATCTCCAGCTCGGCCGGCCACAGCGCCGGCGCGGTCGGATCCTCGCCGCCGCGCGGCAGCAGCTGCGAGTAGACGAGGCCGACCTCGGGACGGCGCTCCAGCAGCGCGACCTGGGCGCGCAGGCGGCCGCGCGGCCAGCGGTCGCCGGCGGCGAGCGGCGCGAGCAGCTCCCCGTGCGCCTCCGCCAGCGCGCGTTCGAGCGCGGCGGCCGGGCCGGCCTGCGACTGGCGCAGCACGCGCAGCCGCTGCGGGAAGCACTGGCGGTACTCCTCCAGCACCTCGGGAGTCTCGTCGCGCGAGCCGTCGTCGACGACGATCAGCTCGATCGCGTGCTGTGGGTAGTCCTGCGCGAGCACGTCGTCGAGCGTCGCGGCGAGCCGCGTGGCATCGTCGTGCGCGGTGACGAGGACGCTGACGAGTGGCAGGTTCATGCTCGCGATGATCGTCTCGCCGGGGAAGGACTTGAGCAGTTCGTCGCGACGGCGCGCACCGCAGGTCAGCGCAGCGGTACGCTCCCGAAGATGGAGCGCCATTCCCAGGCCGTGCGGGCCGAGCGGTTCCACGCCCTCCATCGCGAGCCGACCGTCCTGGCGCTGCTGAACGCGTGGGACGCCGGCAGCGCGCGCGTCTTCGAGCAGGCCGGCTGCATGGCGATCGGCACGACCAGCGCCGGGATCGCCTACGCGCTCGGCCGTCCCGACGGCGAACGGCTCACGCGCGCCGAGCTGGTCGAGGCGACCGCGCGGATGGCGGCGGCCGTCGACGTGCCGCTCAGCGCCGACGCCGAGGCCGGCTACGGCGCGACCCCCGCCGACGTCGCCGACACGGTCGCGGAGCTGCTGGCGGCCGGCGCCGTCGGCGTCAACCTCGAGGACGCGGCGCCCGAGGGCGGCGCGAGGCTGCGCGACGCCGTCGACCAGGCCGAGCGGCTGCGGGCGGCGCGCGCGGCCGGCGAGGAGGCCGGCCTGCGGCTGTTCCTCAACGCCCGCACCGACGTCTACTGGCTCGCGCTCGGGCCGCCGGAGGATCGCTTCGAGCTGGCGCTCAGTCGCGCGCTCGACTACGTCGAGGCCGGCGCTGACGGGATCTTCGTCCCCGGGGTCAGCGACGCGGAGGAGATCGCCGCGCTCGTGCGGGCGCTGCCGGTGCCGGTCAACGTGCTCGCCTCGCCGCAGACGCCGCCGCTCGACGCGCTCGAACGGATCGGCGTGAAGCGGCTCAGCGTCGGCTCGGGGCCGGTGCGCGCGGTGCTCGACCTCGCCGGGCGGATCGCGCTGGAGGTGCTGGAGACCGGCGGCTCGGAGCTGATGGTCGCCGGCACGCTCACCTATCGCGAGGCGAACGAGCTGTTCCGCTAGGCGCGCAGGACACGGCAGGAGGGAAGCGGCGCGCGGGGCATGCGAGACCGGTTAGGGTCGCACCGTCGTCCAGTGTGTTAGGAAGCGATGAGCGTCCTCCCCGCCAACATGACACCGCGCGCGATCGCGCCGCGCCTCCGCGAGCCGTTCGAGGAGGTTGGCGACCTCGTCATCCTCACCGGCAAGACGATCGTCGCGGCCGTCCGGCCGCCGTATCCGTACGGCGACGAGTTCGTCTCGCAGTTCATGTTCGCGCTGAAGGCGTGCTTCCTGCCGCTCGTCGTCACGATGGCCTGCGTCGCCTACGCGGTGCCGGGCCTGCAGGCCGCGAACTTCCTCACGCTCTTCGGCGCGCTCGACCGCATGGGCGGCCTCTTCATGCTCGCCGTCGTGCGCGAGTTCGCGCCGTTCATCTGCGCGATCGTCGTCGCCGGCGCGGCCGGCACCGCGATCACGGCCGACCTCGGCGCGCGCAAGATCCGCGAGGAGCTCGACGCGCTGCAGGTGCTCGGCGTCGACCCGGTCAAGAACCTCGTCGTCCCGCGCTTCCTCGCGCTGATCTCGATCACGGCGCTGTTCGACGTCTTCGCGATCGTCTTCGGCGTCACCGGCGGCATGGTCGCGACGTGGGTCAACGGCGCCCGCGTCGAGCCGTTCTTCGCGACCTTCTGGACCAGCTCGTCGACGACCGACCTGTGGGGATCGCTCGTCAAGTGCACGATCTTCGGCGGCGTGACGGCGATCATATGCTGCTACAAGGGCATGACCGTCAGCGGCGGCGCGGCCGGCGTCGGGCGCGCGGTCAACCAGGCGATCGTGATGGTCTTCCTCTCGATAGGCGTCGTCAACTACGTCTTCACGCAGACACTGCTGGCGACCCACCCCGAGATCAACCTGATCCGCTGAGCGCCGCGCTCAGATCGGGCCGGCGGGCACCGCCAGCACCGGCCGGTCGGCGAGGTGCAGCAGGCGGTGCGGGGTCGAGCCGACGAGCGCGCCCTTGAAGGGATGTTCGCGCGCGGAGCCGATGACGATCATGCGCGCGTCGCGGACGCGCGCCTGCGACAGCAGCGCGTCGACCGGCCGCTGCTCGACGAGCACGACCTCGGCCGGCACACGCTCGACCTCGGCACGCGCGAGCGCATGGCGCGTGACGCGCTCGCCCAGTTCGCGCGCGGCGGCGACGGCGGCGCCGTGCTCCTCGCCGGCACGGCCCGGCGGCTCGTAGCCGAAGACGATCACGAGCCGGTCGCCGAGCTCGCGCGCCAGCTCGATCGCGGCGTGCAGCGCGGCGCGGGCGCCGTCGGAGTCGTCGAAGCCGACGACGAGCGCGCGCGGCTCGCTCACGCCGTCCCCGCCCCCGCCGTGTCCTCCTCCAGCACGACCCGCCCGGCCGCCACGTCGGGATCGACCGCCTCGAAGCTCGGGCGGCCGAAGAAGTCGCGGTGGCCGCCGAGCCGCCACAGCGCCATGAAGACGACGCCGAGCAGCAGGAAGCCGATCCCGATCACCGTCGGCAGCCCGATCCCGAAGATCGCCGAGCCGGTGTAGGAGGTCTCCGGGTCGGCGTAGTCGATCGTCGCCTTCACCCACAGGTAGCCGAGCACGAGCGCGCCGATCGCCGGGGCGACGCCGATGAAGAGGAACGCTCTGACCGATCTCGTCAGCTCGCGGCGGTAGTGGATCACGCAGGCGATGCCGGTCAGCGCGTAGTAGAAGGCGATCATCAGCGCCAGCGCCGTCAGCGTGTCGAAGAGGAAGTTCTCCGAGAAGGCGCTGACGCCGACGTACCAGACGGTCGCGACGACGCCGATCACGATCGTCGAGACGTGCGGCGTCAGGTAGCGCGGGTGGATCCGGCCGAAGGCGGCCGGCATCGCGTCGGCGCGCGCCATCGACAGCGTCGTGCGCGACGCCGGCAGGATCGTCGTCTGCGTCGAGGCCAGCGCCGAGGTGAGGATCGCCAGCACGACCAGCTTGTCGAGCGGCGAGCCGAGCACGTCGGCGGCGAGCGTCGAGAAGATCCCCTCGTCGTCGGCGAACTCGGTCAGCAGTCTCGGGCCGGCGTAGGCGACGCAGGCGACCGTCGTGACGATGTAGGTGACGAGCAGGATCACCGTGCTCAGGACGCCGGCGAGGCCCGAGGCGGCGCCGTCGCCCCTCGTCTCCTCGGTCAGGTTGACGGCCGACTCCCAGCCCCAGTAGATGAAGACGCCGGTGAGCATGCCGACGGTCAGCACGCTGAGCGAGTCGACCGCGAACGGCGACAGCCACGACAGCTGCGGGTCGACCGAGGTCGCGGGCGCGCCGCCGAAGAAGACCTTGCCGAGCGCGACGACGGCGAACAGCAGCAGCCCCGCGACCTGGCCGAAGATCAGCACCCGCTGCAACGTCGCCGACGCCTCCGTGCCGATCACGCAGACCCACGTCATGATCGCTATGAGGCAGACGGCAAAGGCGATCACGGCCCACTTCGACTCGGCCGCGGCGTCCCAGCCGACGAGCAGGAAGGCGTAGCGCGCGGCGACGTCGGCGAGCGAGCCGACGACGAGCACGCCGGTCATCGTGATCGCCCAGCCGCCCATCCAGCCGACGTACGGCCCGAGCGTGCGCGTCACCCACGAGAAGGTCGTGCCGCAGTCGGGGTCGGCGCGGTCCATGTAGTAGAAGGCCGCGGCGATGAAGAACATCGGCACGAACGAGGCGATCAGCACCGCCGGCGCCTGCACGCCGGCGTCGAGCACGATCAGCCCGATCACGGCCGCCAGCGAGTAAGCCGGCGCGGTCGAGGCGAGCCCGATCACGAGCGCGTCGACGAAGCCGATCGCGTCCTTCTTCAGTCCCTTGGACTCCACCGTCCTCGGCGCCATGGGCGGCCAGCCTACCCGAGCGCGGCATGGCAGACTCTCGGGACCCCCGGCACTGATCCCAGCGACTGCAGCGAGGAGACCCATGAGCGAGCAGCAGCCTTACGTGCGACCCGAGACCGTCGCGCTTCACACGGGCCAGCAGCCGGATCCGACGACCAACGCGCGCGCCGTCCCGATCTACCAGACGACGTCGTACGTCTTCGACGACGCGCAGCACGCGCAGGACCTCTTCGCGCTGGCCGTGCCGGGCAACATCTACACGCGCATCATGAACCCGACCTGGTCGGTGCTGGAGGAGCGCGTCGCGGCGCTCGAGGGCGGCGTCGCGGCGCTGGCGCTCGCCTCCGGCCAGGCGGCGGTGACCTACTCGGTCCTCAACATCGCGCGCTCGGGCGACAACATCGTCGCGCTCTCGACGCTCTACGGCGGCACGTACAACCTCTTCGCGCACACGCTGCCGCAGTACGGCGTCGAGGTCCGCTTCGTCGATCCTGACCAGCCGGAGGCGCTCGCCGATCTCGTCGACGAGCGCACGCGGCTGGTCTTCGGCGAGACGGTCGGCAACCCGCGCCTGAACGTCGTCGACGTCAGAGCGTGGGCCGACGCCGCGCACGCGCAGGGGCTGCCGCTGATCATCGACAACACCGTCCCGACGCCGGTGCTGAGCCGCGTCTTCGACCACGGCGCCGACGTCGCGGTGCACTCGGCGACGAAGTTCATCGGCGGTCACGGCACGACGATCGGCGGCGTGATCGTCGACTCCGGCAGATTCGACTGGGTCGCGCACGGCGAGCGCTTCCCGGGCCTGACGCAGCCCGACCCGTCTTACCACGGCGTCGTCTGGTCCGACGCGCTCGGCCCGGCCGCCTACATCGGCCGCGTCCGCACCGTGCTGCTGCGCAACACCGGCGCGGCGCTGTCGCCGTTCAACGCCTTCCTGCTGCTGCAGGGGCTGGAGACGCTGCCGCTGCGGATCGAGCGCCACAGCGAGAACGCGCTCGCCGTCGCGAGGCACCTGCAGTCGCACGCCGGCGTCACCTGGGTCAACTACCCGGGGCTGGAGAGCAGCGACTACTACGAGGTCGGCCAGCGGATCCTGTCGGGCGGCTCCGGCGCGCTCGTGACGTTCGGGATCGAAGGCGGCCGCGAAGCCGGGCGCGACTTCATCGGCGCGCTGCAGCTGTTCTCGCACCTCGCCAACATCGGCGACGCGAAGTCGCTCGCGATCCACCCGGCGACGACGACGCACTCGCAGCTCGACGACGGCGAGCTCGACGCGGCCGGCGTGCCGCAGGACCTCGTCCGCCTGTCGGTCGGGATCGAGCACATCGACGACATCGTCGCCGACATCGACCAAGCTCTCGCGAAGGTTCGCGCGAGCGCGGCGGCGTAGCGCGGCGCACAGGTCTGGGGACCGTGTCCGACGGGATCGGACGGGTCGAGACGCAGCGGGCGGTCGTCTTCGACGACGACCGTCCGCTGGTGCTCGAATCCGGGGCGCGGCTGACGCACGTCGAGGTCGCCTACGAGACGTACGGCACGCTCGCTGAGGACGGCGGCAACGCGGTCTTCGTCTGCCATGCGCTGTCGGGCGACGCGCACGCGGCCGGCTACCACGACGGCGACCGCCGGCCCGGCTGGTGGGACAACATCGTCGGCCCCGGCCGTCCGCTCGACACCGACCGCTTCTTCGTCGTCTGCGCCAACGTGCTCGGCGGCTGCAAGGGCACGACCGGGCCGGGCTCGACCGACCTCGCGACCGGCAGACCGTACGGCCTGCGCTTCCCGCTGCTGGCGGTGCGCGATCTCGTCGAGACGCACCGCGCGCTGCTGCGGCAGCTCGGCGTCAGCAGGCTGCTGGCGGCGATCGGCGGCTCGCTCGGCGGGATGCAGGCGCTGCAGTGGTCGCTCGACCATCCCGGCGAGGTCGGCGGTGCGCTCGTGGTCGCCTCCTCAGCGCGGCTCTCAGCGCAGAACATCGCCTTCAGCGCGGTCGCGCGCGAGGCGATCATGCGCGATCCCGACTTCGCCGGCGGCGACTACTACGAGGCCGGCAGAGCGGGCCGGCCCGATCGCGGGCTCGCGCTGGCGCGGATGATCGGCCACATCACGTACCTCTCGGAGGAGTCGATGCGGCAGAAGTTCGGCCGCCGCATCCAGGACGCCGTCGAGCCCCGCTTCGGCTTCGACGTCGACTTCGAGGTCGAGTCGTACCTCGCCCACCAGGGGCAGTCGTTCGTCGAGCGCTTCGACGCGAACACCTACCTCTACATGACGCGCGTGATGGACTACTTCGACCCGTTCGCCGACCCCGCCTACGTCGGCCGGCAGGTCGCCGCCGGGCGCGCCGCGGAGGGCGGCGGCACGAGCTATCTGGTGCTGTCGTTCGACTCCGACTGGCGCTTCTCGACCGAGCACGCGCGCGAGATCGCCGACGTGCTGCGCGGCGCCGGCGCGCGCGTCACCTTCCGCGAGCTGAGCGCGCCGCACGGCCACGACTCGTTCCTCTTCCCGGTGCCCGAGTACCACCGCACGGTGGCGGGCTTCCTCGACCGGCTGGCGGCCGCTCGTGCGCGCTGACCTCGACGTCGTCGCGCGGCTCGTCGGCCGCGGCGTGCGGGTCGTCGACCTCGGCTGCGGCGACGGCGCGCTGCTGGAGGCGCTGATCACGCGGCAGCAGTGCGAGGGCGTCGGCGTCGAGCGCGACGACGAGCGCTTCCACGCCTGCGTCGCGCGCGGCGTCCCCGTCACCCACGGCGACCTCGAGGCGGAGCTGCCGCGGCTGGACTCCGGCGCCTTCGACTGCGCGGTGCTGTCGCTGACGCTGCAGGCGACGCGGCGGCCGATCGAGGTGCTGCGCGAAATGCGCCGCGTCGCGCCCCGGCGCGTCGTCTCGCTGCCGAACTTCGCGCACTGGCGGGTCCGCTTCGACCTCGCCCGCTCCGGCCGCATGCCGATCAGCCCGGCGCTGCCGTACCAGTGGCACGACACGCCGAACATCCACCTCTGCACGCTGCGCGACTTCGAGGCGACCGTCGCCGAGATCGGCATGCGCGTCGGTCGCCGCGTGCTGCTCGACGCCGCCGGCCGCCCGGCCGCGCGCGGCGCCCGCCTGGCGCCCAACGCGCTCGCGGTGCGGGCGGTCTACGTGCTGGAGGGCTGAGCGGCCGGCGTGATTGGCGCCCGCCTGATGCACCGATAAGCGATATTTCGCTCTGACCAGGGTGAAATGGACCGAGGTGCTGCGATGGGCATCAGGCGCAGACTGTCGGACGAGGAGCGCCACGCGCGCACGCCGACGAAGTCATGGCGCGAGGTGGCGCTGGCGCACATCGACGAGCTGCGCACGCTCGCCGCGTGGCTGGCCACGCGGCAGGGCCCGCCGGAGGCCTCCGCGGAGAGCACCCGCCTGCTGCTCGACGGCATCGGCAGACATCTCGACGAGGCCGAGTTGGCGGCGACGCGGGACGCGCGCCGGACCCGGCGCCAGCGCTGGATGGCCGGGATCGACGGGGTCGACGTCGAACGCGCCTACAACCACATCGAGGCGACTGAGACGCTGATCCTGCGGCTCGCGCCGCTCAGCTACGAGCAGGCGATCATGCCGACGCTGGTGGCGATCGTCCGCCGTCACCTGCCGGCCGGCGACGAGCGCCTGCAGCAGATGGAGGAGCTGGCGCGATCGAGAGCGCCGTTCACGCAGGCCGACGGCGACATGGTCGCGGCGGCCGTCCGTGACGCCGGCCGCCAGGCGCGGCGCGAGATCGCGCGCGTGCGCAGCTTCCGCAACGTGATCGGCGTGACGACGTTCGTGCTGACGGTGCTGGCGCTCGGCGTGATGGCCGTCGGCCTGAGCGCCGACGACGCGATACCGCTCTGCTTCGTGCCCGACGACATCGCGGTCGTCTGCCCGATCCGGGAGGTCACGATCCCGGGTGGCAGCTCGTCGACGGCGGCCGCTCAGGAGATCGTGCTGCGCAAGGCGACCAAGCCCGGCGACATCCCGCTCGTGCAGCTGATCGGCCTGATCGCGGCGGCGGTCGCGGCCGCTGTGTCGCTGCGCAGAATCGACGGCACCGCGACGCCGTTCGCGCTGCCCGTCGCGCTTGCGGTGCTGAAGCTGCCGACCGGGATGCTGACGGCGGTGCTGGGGATCCTGCTGCTGCGCGGCGGCTTCGTGCCCGGCCTCAGCGCGCTCGACTCACCGGCGCAGATCCTCGCGTGGGCGCTCGTCTTCGGCTATGCGCAGCAGCTCTTCACGCAGTTCGTCGACCAGCAGGCGAAGAGCGTGCTCGCGGACGTGCGCGGGGCGGCGGAGACGCCGCGGGCGTGAGCGGCGGGGCTCCGGTGCGCGGCGCGGGCGCCGGGCGGCGCGTCTCAGACCCGCGCGGCGCGGCCGACCGCGTCCTGCACGCTGCTCAGGCCGGCGGCGCGGACGCGCGCGGCGAGGCCGCGGTTGATCGCGCGCGGCCACAGCGGGCCGCCATAGATGAAGCCCGTGTACGCCTGCACGAGCGTCGCGCCGGCCTCGATCCGCGCCCACGCGTCGTCGGCGCTCTCGATCCCGCCGACGGAGATCAGCGTCAGCTCGTCGCCGGTGCGGGCGCGCAGGCGCCGCAGCACTTCCAGTGAGCGCTGTTTGAGCGGCGCGCCGGAGAGGCCGCCGAAGCCGATCTGCTCGACCTCGTGAGCGGGCGTGGCGAGGCCGTCGCGGCCGATCGTCGTGTTCGTCGCGATCAGGCCGTCGAGCTGACGCGCGAGCGCGAGGTCGGCGATCGCGTCGATGTCCTCGTCGGCGAGGTCGGGGGCGATCTTGACCAGGAGCGGCAGCCTGATCGCATGTGCGCTCAGCTCGTCCTGGACCGCCTCGATCAGCGTCTGGAGGCGCTCGGTCGACTGCAGGTCGCGCAGGCCGGGCGTGTTCGGCGAGCTGACGTTGAGGACGAGGAAGTCCGCCAGCGGTGCCAGTGCGCGCACCGAGGCGCGGTAGTCGGCGTCGATCTGCTCGTCGCCGATCGCTCTCGTCTTGCCGACGTTGATCGCGACGACGTCGCCGTCGCCGCGGCGGCGACGTTGCAGGCGCGGGCGGACGGCGGCGGCGCCGGGGTTCGGGAAGCCCATCCGGTTGACCATCGCGCGGTCGCGCGGGAGGCGGAAGATCCGCGGGCGCTCGTTGCCGGGCTGGCCCTGCGCGGTGACGGTGCCGACCTCGACGAAGCCGAAGCCGAGCGCGGCGAGCCCGTCGAAGGTGCGGCCGTCCTTGTCGAAGCCGGCGGCGACGCCGAGCGGGCTGGGGAAGGTGAGGCCGAGCGCATGCGTGCGCAGGGCGGGATCGGCCGGCCGCAGCAGTCGGCGCGTCAGCGCTCGCAGCGGGGCGATCGCGCTCAGCAGCACCAGCACGCGCGCGCCGAGGTGGTGGGCGCGCTCGGCGTCGAGCCGCGTCAGCAGGTGCTTGAAGAGGAGGCGGTACAGCACGCCGGCGGCAGGCTACCGGGGCGCGCGGCTGGTCGCCGCGCGCCCCGGTGTGTCGCCAGCCGGGCGCGCGGCGTGGCCGCGCGCCCGGATGCGTCAGCGCTTCAGTCGCGTCAGCGGATCGAGCCGCTGATCGGGTCGATGCCGAACGTCTGCGCCGAGCCGGCGCCGCGCGAGAAGGTCGCGTTGGCGGCGTTGAGGACCCACGGCCGCGGCAGCGCCTCCGCGTCGAGGAAGGCGTCGAACTGTCTCGTCGCGGCGGTGCAGCTCATCGCCGAGCCGACCGGCAGGGTGATCTCGTAGGTGCCCTTCGGCACGTAGAGGCTGCCGATGTGGTCGTTGTGCATCACTCTGAACGTGCCGCAGACGTAGGCCGAGCGCCCGCCGCCACCGGTGTTCGAGCTGTTCCGGGTCGCCGTGAAGGCGAAGCCGCCCATGTTGTCCTGGAAGCTGGCCTTGCCGGTCGAGCCGGTGATCGTCCACGGCGCCGGGACGCCGCGGGGCATGTCGAGGAACTGCGCGAACTGGGCCGACGCCTGCGCGCAGGTGAGGCCGCGCTGGATCGCGATCGTGTACTGGCCCCGCGGCAGCGAGACCGAACCGATGCGGTCGTTGTGCAGGACGCTGAAGCTGCCGCCGCAGGTCGTCGAGCCGCCGTTCGGCGGCGTCGGGGGCGCCGGCGGGGAGGGGGCGGCGAGCTTGACGGAGAAACTGCTGCTGCCGTTGGTGAAGCTCTTCGCCGAGGCGTTGAGGCGCCACGGGTAGGGCAGGTCGCCGTCGTAGTCCTGCAGGAAGTCGGCGAACAGGGTCGAGGCCTGCGCGCAGGTGAGCTTGTTGACCGTCACGTAGTAGGCGCCGGCCGGCAGCGACATCGCGCCGATCCGGTCGTTGTGCAGCACCTGGAAGGTGGCCGGACATCTGGTCGCCGCCGAGGCGGTCGCGGCGGGCAGCGCGAACACGGCCATCAGGCTCGCGACGAGCGCGACGCGAATGATTCCCTTCAACACGAGGCAGTTCCTCCAACCGGGGTTCGTTCGGTGGGCGTGGCCTGGTTGCCACCCCCTCCATGCGCATCGGTTGCGACGCGCGAAGCTTGAGGGTCCTGGTTCGCCGTCTGCCGCGCTGGTCCTGTGCGGCTGGTCAGGGTGCGCGGACGTCGAGGAGGTCGGCGATCACGGCGAAGTCACGCGTGTTGTGGGTCAGCAGCGGGACCTTGTGCACGTTCGCCGTCGCGGCGATCGCGAGGTCGATCGCGCGCCGTCGCGGCTGGGCGCCGCGGGCGACGACCGCTGCCGAGAGCCGCCCCCATTCGCGCGCGACCGCGGCATCGATCGGGAACGGGTCGAACGTCGCCTCGACGACGCCGAGGCGCTGGGCGCGACGGGCCCGCTCGTCTTCGTCGCGCGTGGCGAGCACGCCGAAGTGCAGCTCGGCGAGGGATGCGGCGCTGATCCCGCCCTCGAGTCCGTCCGGGCCGTTCGCGGCGATCAGCACTGAGGTATCGAAGAGGACGCGCATGACGTTGCGCTCAGGCGAACGGATCCGTCAGCTCGGCCGGGAACCGCTCCAGGTCCTCGGCCAGCGTCGTGGGAGCGGGGGTCTCCCAGATCTGCTGGAGCTGCGGCCCAGCGACCCAGCGCCGACGGGGAGCCGGGCCGAGCTGGGCGGCCGGCCGGCCGGCGACGGTGATCGTGAACTGCTCACCGGCCTCGGCCCGTCGCAGCACCTCGCCGATGCTGTTGCGCAGTTCTCTCTGCGGGATCGTCTCCATGGACAGAGCGTAGCGCTCAGGTAGCACTATTGCTACCACAACTATCGGTCGTTCTGCAGCGATTGATCTGGCAGGCCGCTCGCGCGGGCGCCTAGACTCGTCCCGTGGCCATCCACCGCAGCAGCGACGGCTCGGATCCGCTCCGCGCCGATCGCGTCGCGCACGTCGCCGGAGACGAGGAGAGACGGCTCGCCCGCTCCTCCCGCCTCGGCGAGGGCACGCTCGCCTGCCCTGAGTGCGACGCGCCGGTCGCCCTGCCCGGCGGGCGCTCGCTCGGCCCCGCCGACGCGCTCGCCTGCCCCTACTGCGCCCGCGCCGGCGCGGTGCGCGACTTCCTCTCGCTCGCCGCGCCCACCCGCCCCGCGCGCGTCGTCGTGCGGATCGTGCTGCGCGGCGCGCCGGCTACGGCGCCCTGACGACCAGCGGCGACTGGGTCGGGTGCAGCGTGGCGATCGCGTCGCGCAGCGCTTCGAAGTCGCGCACGTTGTCGGTCACCACGTCGCAGCCGTGGCGCCACGCACAGGCCGCGATCTGGATGTCGAGCAGCCAACCGGCGCGCTGCTCGGGCTTTGTGCCCGACCGTCTGCGCGCGGTGGCCGGCGGGGTGGGATGGAGTGCGCGCAGGCGCCCCGCCAGCAGCGCCGACTGACGATCGAGCGGAAGCGTCGTGAAGAGCCCGCTCGCGGCCATTCCGGCGAACCAGCGCAGCGCGGCGCGCCAGCGCTCGTCGCCGTCGCCTGTGCGCGATGCGAGCCCGCGCGTGACCTCCATGATCGTCGGTGCCGTGACCGCGATGTGGTCGTCGTCGCGCGCTCGCTCCAGCAAGGTCCGCTCCAACTCTCCGCCGGGGCGGACACGCGAGAGGCGCGTCGTGTCCCAGACGACGGTCATGCGGACTCGTCGCGGCGGCCGGCCAGCATTGCGTCGCGCAGGTCGTCGGGCGACGGGAAGGCGGCGGCGTCGCCGATGCCGCCGACCTCGTCGATCGCGGCGGCGCGCTCGGCGGCGATCTCGGCGATCCGCGCGCGGCGCTCGCGCGCGGCGGCGCCCTCGCCGGCGAGTCGGATCAACGCGTCGTTGGTCGTCGTGCCCAGCTCAGCTGCCAGCCGCTCAGCTTCGGTGTGGATCTCCGGCGGGACCGTCAACGTCGTGCGCCGGCCGGCTCGATGGGGTGCGCGGCGACGTTGGGCCATCGGCGCATCATAGGACATCAAACGCCTTCGCCGTGATGAAAGCCGCCCTCGCGCGTAGCTTGTGGGACAGCGTCATCCGCTACGGAAGGCAGGCACCCAGATGATCAGAGAGCGTCGTTTCCGACCCGCCGCCGTGGCCGGGCTGTGCGCTGCGTTCGTCGCGGCGGCCGTGGTCGCCATGTTCGCCGTCGCCCCCGCGACCGCGATCACGCCGGTCAGCCCCGGCCCGGCCGATCCGTCGATCAGAGATGGCAGCGCCCAGCGCAGGCTGGATGCGGCGCGTGAGCGATGGGCCGCCCTCGGCGCGCGCTCCTACAGCTTCCGCGTGCGCGTCAGCTGCTTCTGTCCCGACACGATTCGCAGACCGCGCACGATCGTCGTCCGCCGCGGCAAGCCGGTCGGCTCGATCCCGACGCACCTGCGCCGCTACGCGACCGTCCCGCGCCTCTTCACCCGCGTGCAGGACGCGATCGACGGCGACGTCGCGCGCCTCACCGCGACGTACGGCGCCAGGGGCGTGCCGAAGACGATCTACGTCGACCAGAGCTTCCAGATCGCCGACGAGGAGCAGGGCGTGACGGTCGACCGTGTGAGCGTGCCGGCACGGCGCTGAGCGCGCGAAGGCCGCGGCCGCGCCGTCCTCCGGCCGCGACACCCGCCGGCGCGCCGCTGGTCAAGCCTCGGCACCGCGAGGCCGATGACGGGAGCGATGCCCGCCACCTTCGCCGCCGTCCCCACGACCCGCCTCCGTCGCAGCGCCGCGCGTCGCCTCCCGCGCAGCGCCTGCGCGCTCGTCGCCGCCCTCGCCCTGCTTGCCGCGCTGCTCGTCGCGCCCGCTGCCCGCGCCGACGAGGCTGGCGCCGCACGGGCGCTGGAGCGCTTCCGCGACCAGCCCGCGCGCCTGGGGCCGTTCCTGCGCGCGCTGCCGAAGGGCGGCGATCTGCACATGCACCTCTCCGGCGCCGTCTACGCCGAGACGCTGCTGCGGCTCGGCGCCCGCGCCGGCGGCTGCGCCGACACCGTCACCTTCGTCGCCAGCCCCGCCCCGTGCCTGCCGGGCCAGCGGCCGCTGCTCGACGCGCTCGCCGACAACGGCTTCCAGAGCGACCTGATCGGCGCCTGGTCGATGAAGGGCTTCCCGGCCGGCGAGGACGGGCACGACCACTTCTTCGCGACCTTCGGCAAGTTCGGCGCGACGCTCGGTGACCGGGTCGGCGAGGCGCTGGCGACTGTCACCCGTCGCGCTCGCTCGCAGAACGTCCAGTACCTCGAGGTGCTGGTGACGCCGCGCTCCTCCGACACGCGCGCGCTGTCGCAGGCGGTCCCG
The DNA here is from genome assembly GCF_033542075.1 of Conexibacter stalactiti. NCBI lineage: Bacteria > Bacillati > Actinomycetota > Thermoleophilia > Solirubrobacterales > Conexibacteraceae > Conexibacter > Conexibacter stalactiti. The sequence continues at coordinate 4,630 of NZ_JAWSTH010000027.1, read as the reverse complement.
TTCACGCGCGACTTCGCCGCGCTGCGCCAGTCGATGCTCGACGCCGGTCTGCGCGCGATCCTGCCGAGAGCGCGCACCGAGCTCGACCAGCTGGTCGTGCAGGAGCGCGCCGCCGACCCGTCCGCGGACCCGGCCGTGCGCTACTCGGTCCAGGTCTCGCGCGCGACGCCGCCGGCGCGCGTCTTCGCGCAACTGCTGCTCGCCTTCGAGCTGATGCGCGACGATCCGCGCTGGGTCAGCGTCAACCTCGTGCAGCCCGAGGACGACGTCGTCGCGCTGCGCGACTACCGCCTGCAGATGCGCATGCTCCAGTACCTGCGCGGCCTCTACCCACAGGGCCACGTCACGCTTCACGCCGGCGAGCTGGCGCCGGGGATCGCGCCGCCGGCCGACCTGCGCTTCCACATCCGCGCTGCGGTCGAGGTCGGGCAGGCCGAGCGGATCGGCCATGGCGTCGACATCCGCTGGGAGCGCGACCCGGTCGGACTCGCGCGCGAGCTGGCCAGACGCGACGTGCTGGTCGAGGTGCCGCTGACCTCCAACCGCCAGATCCTCGGCGTCTTCGGCCGCCGGCACCCGCTGCGCTTCTACCTCCGCCACGGCGTGCCGGTCGCGTTGGCGACCGACGACGAGGGCGTCTCGCGCACCGATCTGACCGAGCAGTACGAGCAGGCGGTGCTCGACCACGATCTCGGCTACCGGCAGCTGAAGCGGATCGCGATCGACTCGCTGCGCCATTCGTTCGCCGACGCGGGCACGAAGCGCCGGCTGCTGCGCGAGCAGGCACGGCGCTTCACGCGGTTCGAGGCGCGCTGGCCGGCGCGCTGATGCCGAACATGACCTCGGATACGCGAAGACCCCCTGGGCGGGGGCCTTCGGACGCGTCGATCTGATGCCGATGGAGGCGGGGGGAATCGAACCCCCAACTCCGCCTTGCAAAGGCGGCGTGTTCCCGTTAGCACTACGCCCCCGGGATCGCTGAATCCTAGCCCTGCGAGCGCGGTCGCGTGGCGTGGGGCGTCAGAGGATGCCGAAGGCGAGTGCCAGCGCGACCGCGAGCGTGGCCGTCACGGCGATCGCGCTCGTCCAGGTGGTGGCGTCGGCGGCGAGGCGCAGGTTGAGGCCGGTCTGATGGGCGACGAGAACCGTGTTGACGCCCGACGGCATCGCCGCCAGCAGCGGATAGGTCGCCGGCAGTCTCACGATGAAGAGCGAGACGGCCAGCACGATCAGCGGCATCAGCGCCATCCGCAGCGCGATCACGGCGGCGACGGCGCGCGTCAGCGGCGGCGGGACGCGCAGCGCACCCTCGTCGGCCTCGTTGGCGAGCGTTATGCCGACGACGATGAAGCCGAGCGGCAGCAGCAGGTAGACGGCCAGCTTCGAGGGGAAGACGAGCGCATCCGGCGCCCACGACTCCGGTACCGCCAGCGCGATCGCGAGCGCGTAGAGGACGGGGTTCTTCAGCAGCGTGGTGAGCGTGTGACGACCGAGGTGCTTGTCCTCGCCCGCCGTCCCGAGCAGCGCGCCGATCGTGTAGCTGCCGAACACGAACACGAACGCGGGGGCGGAGACGAGCACGTCGTAGGCGACCGCCTGCGAGAACTCGGCCTCCGAGAACAGCGCGGCGCACAGCGGCAGGCCGAAGAAGCCCGTGTTCGCCTGGATCGTGCAGACCATCGCGGCGCCGGTCGACGGCTTGTCGAGCCCGAGCGGGCCGCGCGCGAGCAGAAACATCAGCGCCGTCATCACGCACAGCAGCACGAGCGCCAGCGCGATCCCTATGCCGACGTTCGCCGTCAGGTGCAGCCGTGCGATCGAGACGTACGAGACGAACGGCATCAGCACGAACAGCATCAGCTGCACGATCCGCCCTCGCAGCCTCTGCGCCGACGCTCCGCCGAGCCGCCGCTCGATCACGACGCCCGCCGTGACGGCGAGCACGACGGTCACGACGACGAGGAGCACGGCGCCGATGCTGTCACGAACGGTTCGACGAGCGTCGTGCGGTCCGACCAATCCGGCGTACGCGAGGGCTACTCTCACGGCACCGTGCTGTCCCGGACCTCATCGCTGCTGCTGCGCGACAGTCGCCCGTCGGCTGCCACCGGCGTCGCCGCCGGGGCGTTCGCCGTCGTCGTCACGACGGCGCTGATCTTCCCGCTGCGGGAGATCGTCCCCGCCGTCTCGACCGGCGTCATCTACCTGCTCGCGGTGCTGCTCGTGGCGACCTGGTTCGGGCTCTGGGTCGGCCTCGGCACCGCCGTCGCCAGCGCGCTCGCGTTCAACTGGTTCCACATCCCGCCGACCGGCCGCTTCACCGTCAGCGACCCGCAGAACTGGGTCGCGCTGGCCGTCTTCCTCGTCGCCGCCGCGATCGCCTCGACGCTCGCCGAGGTCGCCCGCGCGCGCACCCGCGAGGCGGTCCTGCGCCGCCGCGAGGCCGACCTCGCGGCCGAGCTGGCACGGCTGCTGCTCGGCGGCAGCGATGTGCGCGCCGCGCTGCCCGCCGCCGCCGAGCGTCTGACGCGTGCGCTCGACCTCGCGCCGGGCGCGACGATCGAGTTGGAAGGTGCGGCGGCCGCGGCGAGCAGCGGAGAGTTTTCGTCGCTCAGCGACCAAAACTCTCCGCTCCTCCCGCTGCACGCCGCCGACGGCAGCCCGCTCGGCGCGCTGCGCCTCGCCGAGCCGCCCCCCGCCGACGCCGACGAGCGCCTGCGCGAGCGGGTCGTGCCGAGCCTCGAGACGCTGCTCGGCGTCGCGCTCGACCGCGAGGCGCTCCAGCATGAGGTCGTCGAGTCGCAGGCGCTGCGACGCGGCGACGACCTCAAGACTGCGCTGCTGCGCGCCGTCTCGCACGACCTGCGCTCGCCGCTGACCGCGATCGCGACGGCCGGCGAAGCGCTCTCCTCGCCATCGCTGACCGACGCCGAGCGGGACGAGCTGGCCGCCGCCGTCACCGGCGAGGCGCAGCGGCTCTCGCGCCTGGTCGACAAGCTGCTCGACCTCTCCCGCCTCCAGGGCGGCGCGGCCGCCCCGCGACCGGACTGGGTCTCGGTCGAGGAGGTGCTGCGCGTCGCGATCGACGAGACCCCGCACGCGGCCGGCTTCAACGTCGGAATCGACCGCGACCTGCCGCTCGTGCGCGCCGACGCCGCGCAGCTCGAACGGGCCTTCGCCAACCTGCTGGAGAACGCCGCCCGCTACGGCGGCGACCATCCGGTCGCGGTGCGCGCGCGGGCGGTCGGCCATCGCCTGCTGATCCGCATCGTCGATCGCGGCCCCGGGATCCACGGGCGCGAGCTGGAGCGGGTCTTCGAGCCGTTCTACCGCGCCCCGGACGTGCGCGGCGACGGCCACGTCGGCTCCGGGCTCGGGCTGGCGGTCGTGCGCGGCTTCGTCGAGGCCAACGGCGGGCGCGTGTGGGCCGAGTCGCTGCCGGGGCAGGGGACGACGTTCGTGGTCGAGCTCCCACTCGGTGACGCGCCGGCTGAACGCGGCGCGCCGGCGCTGGAGCCGACCGGAGCCGGGCGATGAGCGGCCGCATCCTCGTCGTCGACGACGAGCTGCAGATCCTGCGCGCGCTGCGCGTGATCCTGCGCGACGCCGGCTACGAGCCGATCACCGTCGCCACGGCGGAGGAGGCGCTCGACGCCGCCGCGACGCGGCCGCCCGACGCCGCGATCGTCGACCTCGTGCTGCCCGACGGCGACGGGATCGAGGTGACGCGGCAGCTGCGCTCGTGGAGCGAGATGCCGATCCTCGTGCTGTCGGCGGTCGGCGAGGAGGAGCAGAAGGTGCGCGCGCTCGAGGCCGGCGCCGACGACTACGTGACGAAGCCGTTCGGCGCGCGCGAGCTGGTCGCGCGGCTGGCGGCGGCGCTGCGCCGCGCCGGCCGCAACGCCGACGAGCCGACGATCGCCGTCGACGGCCTCGAGCTGGACCTCGCGCGCCGCGTCGTCCGGCGCGACGGCGACGAGGTTCACCTGACGCCGATCGAGTACGACCTGCTGCGCGTGCTGGCGCGCAATCGCGGCCGGCTGCTGACCCACCGCGCGCTGCTGACCGAGGTGTGGGGACCGGCCTACGGCGACGACATCCGCACGCTGCGGACCCACATCGCCAACCTGCGCCACAAGATCGAGCCGGCCGGCAGACCGCGCTACATCCGCACCGATCCGGGCGTCGGCTACCGCTTCGCGGGGTAGGGCGGGCGGGGTCGGGCGCCGCGCGGGGCGTGGGCGCGCGCCTTCGTCGCTTGCGGCCGGCGCCGCCCGCTGCTGTGATGTCGCCCGCAATGCTCGCCTCGGTCGCCAATGCTCTGCTCGCGCTCGTCCTGCTCGCGAGCGCCGGGGCGAAGCTCGCCCATCCGGCCGCCGCGCAGGCGGCGCTCGCCACCCACGGCCTCGCGACGTCACGCGCTCGCACGCTCGCGTGGGCGGCGGCGATCGTCGTCGAGGCCGCGCTCGCTGTCGCTGTCGCGCTCGGCAGCGCGCCCGCCGCGTACGCCGCCGCGGCGCTGATGGCGGCCTTCGCGCTGCTGCTCGTGCGGGCGCTGCGACGCGGACGGGCCGGTCAGCCGTGCGGCTGCCTCGGCGCGCGCGGCCGCGTCGGCGCGCCGGCCGTCGCG
>NZ_JAWSTH010000026.1:0-65736 GCF_033542075.1 Conexibacter stalactiti | reverse complement strand
CTCGTGGAAGTCGATCTCCCCCTCGGTCGTCTGCGCTCTGAAGTTGGGGGCGGTGTCGCCGATCGTGAGCGCCATCGTCACTCGCCTCCGCGGACGTCGAGCGGGCCACGTGTGATCGCGCTCAGCTCCTCGCGCACCTCGAAGGCGCGGTATTCGAGGTTGGTGATCCAGGGGAAGCGCTGCGCGCTGTCGGTCATCTCGCCCTTCGCCCATGCCTCGGCGGTCTCGCGGTCGTCGAACAGGTAGACGCCGCCGCCGCGGTTGCCCGCCTCGTCGCGCAGCCACAGCTTCCACTGCAGGCCGGGCTGGTCGAGCATCGCGTGAGCGCGGGCGAGCGTCGCCTCGGAAGGCTCCTCGAGCGTGAAGTCCGCGTCGAAGGTGACGGAGAGCAGAACCTTGTTGGCCATCGTGGCTCCTGTCGGTACGGGGTGTCGGGGATCGTCTCGACCGCGCGTCAGCGCTGGCCGGAGAAGTTGATCGGGGCTCTGAGGCCGTATCTGTCGAGCGCGCTCTGGACGGTGCCGTCCTCGCGCAGCGCCGCGATGTCCTCGTCGAGCGCCGTCGTCAGCGCGCTGTTGGCCTTGTCGTGCAGCAGCGTGACGCCGTTGATCGCCTCCGAGGAGGGGAAGCTCGGGTCGGGCGCCGCCGGCGTCACGACCAGTCTCGCGGCCGGCTTCTGCTGGACGTAGTAGCCGGCCTCGCCGGAGCCCATCACGCCGGCCTTCGCGCGGCCGTCGGCGACGTCCTGGAAGACCTCGGCGGTCGACTGGAACAGCTTCACGGCGTCTCTGCCGAGGACTCTCTCGATCTGCTCGGTCCACAGCTGGCCGGAGCCGATCGCGACCGTCTCGCCGTCGAGCTGATCCAGTCTGTCGACCGGCTCCTTCGCGACGAAGGCGGTGAAGTCGAAGTAGACCGGCTCGGTCACGCCGAGCGTCTTCGACGCGAGCCGCTCGGGTGTGCGGTACCACCCGCCGGTGACGATGTCGGCGCGGCCGGACTCCATCGCCGGCAGCGCGCCGGCGGAGCCGGGGAAGCGCTGCAGTTCCAGCTCGAGGCACTCGCGCTCGGCGATCGCGCTGACGACGGCGCCGTCGACGCCGATCAGCTCGTCGCCGTCGATCTGCACGTACGGCAGCGCGGGCGCGACGGCGATCGTCAGCTTGCCGGGCTCGACGGTGTCGAATCTGTGGGCGGGGGTGCAGGTGGCGGACGCCGCCGTGGTGCCGGCGGCGGCCGTGGCTGCGCCGCCGTCGTCATCGCTGCCGCAGGCGGCGAGCAGCACGGCGCTGCCGGCGAGCGCGGAGAAGGTGAGGCCGAGGCGGCGCAGGCGCCGCCCTGGGAGGGTGCGTCTCATGGTCAGTCCTTCGTCAGGGGTCGTCTGGTGTCAGGGAGCGGCACGCCGCGCGAGGAGCGCGGCGAGTTGCGAGAGCGGTACGAGGACCGCGAGGTAGAGCACGGTCGCCAGCAGCAGCACGCCGAGGTACTCGGTCGTGATCGAGCCGAGGTTGTATGCGCGGCCGAGCAGCTCCGGCAGGCCGATCGTGAAGGCGAGCGCCGTCAGCTGGACGACCTGTACGGCGAGCCCGACCAGCGGCGGCAGCACGATCCGGATGGCCTGCGGCACGATCACCAGCCGGTACTGCTTGGCCGGCGTCAGGCCGAGCGCGGCGGCGGCGTCGCGCTGCCCGCGCCCGACCGACAGCAGCCCGGCGCGGAAGGTCTCGCTGCTGTAGCCGGCGACCGACAGGCCGATCGCGACGGTCGCCGCCGCGAACGCCTCCAGCGTGATGCCGGCGCGCGGCAGGCCGAAGTAGGCGAGGTAGATCAGCACCAGGACCGGGACGCCGCGCGCCAGCTCGACGAGCGTCGTCAGCGCGATCCGCGCACCGCGGCCGCCGCTCGTCAGTCCGATCGCGGCGAGCAGGCCGAGCGGCAGCCCGAGCGCGAGCGAGGCGGCGCCGAGCCGCACGCTCGTCCACAGGCCGCCGGCGAGGTCGGGCAGCCATTCGCCCCAGTCGGCGAGCAGGCTCGCCAGCGGCGCGGCCGTCGCGGTCATGTCGCCACCTGCCGTTGCAGGCGCGCGGAGGTCCAGCGCGCCAGCAGCCCGAAGGGGAGGCTGAGCGCCAGGTAGATCACGCCGGTGATGAGGAAGACGCGCAGGCCGTCGAGCGACTGCTGCGACTCGGTCAGCGCGCGGAAGGCGATCTCGTTGACGCCGATCGTCGAGGCGATCGCGCTGTCCTTCAGCAGGCCGACGAGGTAGCTGCCCAGCGGCGGCACCGCGATCGCAAGCGCCTGCGGCCCGGTCACCAGGCGCAGCCGCGCCAGCGGCGTCAGCCCGAGCGCGCGGGCGGCGTCGCGCTGGCCGGCGGGGACGCCGTCGAGGCCGGCGCGCCAGATCTCGGCGATGTAGGCGGCGGCGATCAGGCCGAGGCCGATCACCGCCGCCGGCAACGCGGCGAAGGAGAGCCCGGCCTGCGGCAGCCCGAAGAAGATCAGGAACAGCCAGACGACCGGCGGCACCGCGCGCAGCAGGTCGATCAGCGCGGCGGCCAGCCAGCGGGCCGGGGCCAGCGGCGCCAGCCGCAGCGCGACCAGCGGGAGCGCGCCGAGCAGGCCGATCGCGAAGGCGCCGAGCGTGACCGCGAGCGTCGCCGGGATGCCGGCGGCGAGCAGTTCGACGATCCGTCCCATCGGCTCAGAGATCGCGGACCGCTGAGAGGAATCGCCGCGTGCGCTCGTGCGCCGGGGCACGCATCACGGTCGCCGCGGCGCCCTCCTCGACGATGCGGCCGTCGGCCATGAAGAGGACGCGGTCGGCGGCTTCCTCGGCGAAGCGCATTTCATGGGTCGTGAGGACCATCGTCATGCCGTCGGCGACGAGGTCGCGGACGACCGCCAGCACCTCCCGCTTCAGCTCCGGATCGATCGCGGAGGTCGGCTCGTCGAGCAGCAGCAGCGCGGGGTCGAGCGCGAGCGCGCGGGCGATCGCGACGCGCTGTTGCTCGCCGCCGGAGAGCTGCCGCGGGCGGTTCGCGGCGCGCTCGGAGAGGCCGACGCGCGCCAGCAGCTCCAGCCCGCGCAGCTCGGCTTCGGCGCGGCCGCGACCGAGCGCGTGCACCTGCGCCAGCACGACGTTCTCGAGCGCGCTGCGATGGGGGAAGAGGTTGAAGCTCTGGAAGACCATCCCGACGCGGCGGCGCACCTGCGCCAGCTCGCGCTCGCTGCGGCCGTGGGCGGTGAGCTCGTCGCCGTCGAGCACGACCCGTCCGGCGGTCGGGCGCTCCAGCAGGTTGATGCAGCGCAGCAGCGTGCTCTTGCCGGCGCCGCTGGGCCCGATCACCGCGAGCGTCTCGCCCGGCTCGATCGCGAAGGAGACGTCGGCGAGCACCTCGCGCGCGCCGAAGGTCTTCGACAGGCCGGTGACTTCGAGCAGCGGCGTCATCAGCGGATCTCCGGCCACTGTCGCGGGGAGGGGTAGCCGAGCCGCTCGCGCATCCGCGCGGCGGAGCGGTCGGCGAGGCCGAACAGCCGCTCGGAGTCGACGCCGGTGATGCGTCCGTCGGCGACGACGACGCGGCCGTCGACCAGCACGGTGTCGACCGACTTCGCGCCGGCCGCGTAGACGAGTGCCTGCAGCGGGTCGCCGGCGGGATGGGTCTCGGGCAGGTCGGGGCGGCGGATCACGAGGTCGGCGCGCTTGCCCGCTTCGAGCGTGCCGATCTCGGCGTCGAGGCCGGCGGCGCGGGCGCCGCCGCGGGTCGCCAGCTCGAGCACGTCGGCGGCGCCGAGGGCGGTGCGGTCGCCGCTGCGCTCGCGCGTGGAGAGCAGCGCCAGCAGCCCTTGCAGGCCGATGTCGTAGCGGCAGGAGGAGGTCGCGCCGTCGGAGGCGAGCCCGACGGGCACGCCGCGGCGGTGCAGCTCCGCGTGGGTGCCGGTCGCGGCTGCGCCGGTGCCCCATGAGAGCGCGCACGACGGGCACCAGGCGACCGCCATGCCGCTGCGCGCGACGGCGTCCTGCTCCTCGGCGTGGAGCAGGTTCATGTGGCTGAAGGTGCAGTTGGGGCCGAGCAGACCGGCCTGCTCGAGGTGCAGCAGCGGCCGCTGCCCGCGCAGGTGCGCGTCGGCGGCGATGTCGGGCGGGCCGAACGACTGGTGCTGGGTCAGCACGACGCCGGCACGGTCGGCGACCGCCTTGGCGGCGTGGAGCAGCTCGTCGCTGGCGGTGCCGTAGCCGAAGACGGCGACGTAGCCGCGCACGAGCGCGTCGGGATCGTCGTTGCGCGACAGCTGCCCGCCGAGCCGCTCCAACGAGCGTTCCAGCGAACGCGGCGCGCGCTGATTCTCCTCGCCCGGCGTCTCCTCGCCGCGGTCCCAGAGGAACGGGTCGCCGAGCAGGCCGCGGATCCCCAGCGCCTGCATCGCCTCGGCGGCGGCGTCAGGGGCGTGGACGGTGCCGGCCTCCATGAAGCAGGTCGTGCCGTTGACGAGCATCTCGGCGGCGGTCAGCAGCGTTGCGACGTGCTCGTCGTCGTCCTCGACGACGCTCCACCAGCGGCGGTTGAGGCTCATCCCGGGGCCGAGCGGCAGGGTGTCGGAAGCAGCGCCGCGTGCGGTGTTCATCACGTGCACGTGCGTCTCGACGAAGCCGGGGTGGACGACGCCGCCGCGCGCGTCGAGCGTGCGGCGCGGAGCGAAGCGCGGCTCGATCAGCCGTCGCGGACCGACCGCGACGATCCGGCCGCCGTCGATCGCGAGCGCGCCGTCGGGGTAGACGCGGCGCTCGTCGTCCATCGAGAAGAGGTGCGCGGAGGTGACCAGCAGATCGCAGGTCACAGGGGGTTGAGTGGGTGAGGTGACAGTCATGGTGAGTGGTCGCCATGACCTTAACCTGAGAAAGTCGATCGATCTAATATAGTTTCCGCATCGCCGCGATTCGCGCCGCGACTCGCACCATGGAACTCCGCCATCTCAGGTACTTCGTGTCGGTCGCCGAAGAGGGTCACTTCGGCCGCGCCGCGCGACGGCTGCACATGAGTCAGCCGCCGCTCTCTCAGCAGATCCGCCGGCTGGAGGAGGAGGTCGGAGCCCCGTTGCTGAGCCGCTCGCCGAACGGCGTCGCACTCACGCCGGCCGGAAGGGCGCTGCTGCCAGAGGCGCGTCTCGCCCTGGCGCAGGCCGACCGCGCGCTCGCGGCCGCCAGACGCGGGGCGCGCCACGACGGCGACCACTTCGAGCTGGGCTTCGTCAGCTCCGCCAGCTACCTGTTGCCGCGCCTGCTGCCGGCCGTGCGCGCGCTGTCGCCGGGGCTCTCGCTCGCCGTGCGGGAAGGCAGCACGACGCAGCAGGTCGAGCTGTTGCGCTCGGGCGCGCTGGCCGCCGCGCTGCTGCGCTCGCCGATCGTCGGTAGTGGTCTCGTGACGAGAACGGTCACGCGCGAGCCGCTGATCGTGGCGCTCCCCGCCACCCACACGTTGGCGGAGCACAGAGAGCTGACGCTGATCGACCTCGCCGACGAGCCGTTCGTGCTCTTCGAGCGCGATCTCGGCCACGCGCTCTTCGACCAGATCACCTCCGCCTGTCGCACGGCCGGCTACGTCCCGGACGTCGTGCACACGTCGAGCGCGATGGCGACGATCGTCCACCTCGTGGCCAGCGGCATCGGCGTCTCGATCGTGCCGGCGTCGGTCGCGCAGACAGCTGCGGGCGTCGTCTTCCGCTCAGCCGGTGACCTGCGCGCGCACGTCGCGCTCGACCTCACCTGGCGTGAGGACAGCAGCGACGACGCGGCGATCGCGACGGTGCTGCAAGCGGCGCGCCAGTCGCTCGACTGGGCGATCGCGGCGTAGCGCACGCTGGGCGGGGCGATGCGCGACACCGCCCGGTGGCGGATTCCCGCCGGATGTGAGGCGACCGATCGCTCGATCGCCTCGCGTGGCGGAGGGCGCCCGCTCGGACCGTGGTAACCGGGCGTGCACCTGCCGCTCGCGCGAGGTGAATTCCGCGCTCGGTGCGCCGGTCGTCTCGGCCGGCCGCTCGCTGGACTGGTTGAGCGCGACCGCTCGCATGACGCCGACGATCTCGTCGCGTGTCGCTTCCGGTCCGATGAAGGCGGCAGCGCGCAGGTGCCGGACGAGCGCGGAGCCGGCCATCGGGCAATGGGCATACAGCCGTCAGACGAGCGCCCTGGCGGGCTACCTCCAGACGGCCGAGATTGACTGGAGCCTTCCCGCCGCACCCGCTGCGACCAACCTCGTTGCGCCAGCACCCCAGTCTGATGGCCGCGAGGAGAACGCGGTCCTGACCATCTTCCCGCCTGATCTGATCGAAGCCGATCCGCTCGGTTCAGATCTCGAAGTGGATGTCTTCGTCGTGCGGAGCCAGACAGACGCGCAGCTCTTCCTGCAACTTCGGTCGCCGCGAGCAGCCGAACGCCTCGCAGGAGCCAAGAGGCGTCTCGCGGAAGGCGACACTGAAGCGCTGGCTCAAGCGCTGACATCGTGTCGGCGAGCGTTGAGCGCGCTGGCGGACGATCTCTACCCTCCCAGGGATCACCCGGTGCAAGACCGAGGCGGGAGGTTGCGGAAGGTCGGCGAAGAGGAGGTCGTCAACCGACTGCTGATGTTCCTCTCGGACGAGATCGAAGGAAGACGGCCGCGCCGGCTGGCCACCGCAAGCATCGAATCGACCGCCAAGAGCCTCGACGCGCTCATCGGACAACTGGGCAAGGGCGTCCACGCCGACGTGCTCCGCGCAGAGGCGCACGCCGCTTACGTCGAGACCTGGTCTTTCATCGCTCACGTCGCACGCCTGACGCGAAGCTGAACTCGTGCAGCCGTAGAACCGGCGCGCCTATCGCTGAGCGCGGACCCGACGTCAAGGCCGGCGCGGTTCTGAACCTCGAAACCGGGCCTGCCCCGGCCGGGGGGCCGGGGCAGTCGATGCCGGGAAGGACTTTCCGGCCGTACCCACGTCATTCGACCGAGCCGGCGAACGCTTGAGCGGCAGATCGATGCGCCGAGCAACCATGCTGCCCACGTACGCTTGTCCAGCGCCCGAACGCGGCCGCCCATTCAGCGGTACAGCCAGTCAGCACCAGGAAACTACGGCGACTGCGGAACGGCCATCCCGCTGATCACGACCATTTTCGATCGTTGGAACAGTTTCCCGGCCCGTCAGCGGCCGTGTTAGAGCTGCACACCCGGATAGTTGACGACAACACCATTGTCTGGGAGTGGACGAATCTGTCCAACGGAATCCCATCCGGTGCGCCAGCAGGCGCTCTACGACATTTGCGGTAGTACCCGGAGTCCTCAGTTGCCCCGGAGATCGACAGGCCGGGCGGGAACGCCAAGGTAGGGGCGCCGAGCATCGACCAGGTCACTCTGACCCAGATGCATCCGACGTCATTGTACGGCGAGACCCACGAGTTGCTCGTGTAGTCGCCCCGATAGATCCAAGGCTTCAAGAGTCCGATAGACCATTGGAGGGTTGCTGAGACTCTGGCTTTTCTGTCGGCGCTGTAAAACAGAAAGTGGTCTTTGTGCGTGTTGACTGCTGTTCTCGCATCGTCGGGATCAGGTTCCGGAAGCGTGTTGTTGAGTCTCTCCGTGGTCATCATCCCGCCATCTACGAGCTGGTCGACGCTCGACTGGGAGACACCAGTAACAGCGTTCAGATCGAGCTGCATGGCTGCCGCCACACCGGGCCCCAGGGTGTATCGCACGCCGTTGAACAAGAGGTAGACAGTCGAGCTTCCGGATCCTCTGATCAGCGTTCCGTTGGCGGGTGGGAGCGGTTCCTGTGGAATGCCGATCGGACCTTCCGTCGCGCCGAACGGACCCCATCCCGTCCACAGTCCGGTGATCAGCTGATTGACGTAGACCTGCGGTCCGCCGCGCACGAACAGGACGACGCGTCCGATGCCTTCCGAGAGCGCGGTCGGGCCGGATGTCGCGATCGTCGAGATCGTCACCCATTGACTCCAGGACGCGCCATTCCAACTCCGCTGCGCGATGTTGTTGTTGGCATCGCGCGCGAAGACGTCGACCTTGCCCGCCTCTTGTGACTCAACGGTTGGCGCGGACGTGAGGTAGCCGCCGAGCGGTATCCAGGCAGTCCACGAGCTGCCGTTCCAGTGCTTCTGCCAGAGCTGATGATCAGTTCCGACACCGAAGACGTCGAGCTTTCCAGGCTCGTGCGACACGACGGCGGGCGCGTAGAGGAATTGGCCGTCCAGAGAGCCCCAGTCGGTCCAGCCATCGGCGGGCGTCCAGTATTTGTGGTAAATGCGGTTGTCGTTGCCCTTGACGAAGACGTCGAGATTCGGCGACCACATCCGGCTCGTCGACGCCGGAGCGGATGTCCCGATGCCGCCGATGCTCCCCCAGTCGCTCCACACCCCGTTGGTCAGGTAGCGATGCCAGATCGCGTTGTCCGGTCCCTTCGCGAAGACATCGACGGTGCCGTCGGCCCGAGCGCTCGCCGCCGGCCCGGACGTCAGTTGCATCCCACCGAAATCAGCCCAGCCTGTCCACGCGGTCCCAGCCCAACGCTTACCAACAAGCGTTCCGCCGTCTCCCCGAGCGAACAAACGGGCACCGCCGAAGCTGCCAACAGTCGCTGCCAGATTGTCATCAACTACATTCGCGGGGGCGGACGCCGCCGGCAGAGCGCTGCCGAGAAGAAATGCCGCCGCGAGTACCGCGATACACCGACCTAAGGTCATCTCATCCTTCCGTAGATTTGAACTGTTCCGTGTCATCTCAGCGGCGATAGCGATCGTCAAATTGTGCTCTCTCAAGCAACAATTCTCTCGAATCGATTGCGATGCCCCTGTGAGTCTTCGTCATCTCGGACGACTGCTCTCAAGTCATCCACGCGCCCGAATCTCGATCCGCCGACGCGGCCTCCGCAAAGGTGCTCGACCTGCGAACAAGGTTGGCGCAAGCTCAGGAGCCAGCACGATTTGCTCGAAGCGTCAGCAACGCGTAGAGCGTCGGCACGACGGTGCCGGCCAGCGCGAGCAGCGCCCCCCAAGCAAGGTCTGCTCTTGATGCTTGTCCGAGACGTTCGTTGAGTTCATTCCGGGCAAATCCAGCAGTGTGGCCAGCAGGATTCCGAACGTTCCGATCCCTACCGAGAGATGCCATGAGCGCTCTGCGAAACCACAGCGCGAGTGCAGCGATCGAACTGCCCGCTACGACCAGCGCGCCGCCATGACTCCATGAGGTCGCAGAACTTGTCGCGGAGTCAACAAACGTAACGGTCACCCATGGCCCACCGCAGCCGCCAAGAACTGCGATCCACGCCGCGCCAGGAACGATCGCTCGTTTCATCTACGACCAGACCGCGACGCACGAAGCGACGAACAGACGGACCACTACCACGATCAAACGACCTTTCGTGCACCGGCCCCTGACGCCCCGACAGACAACGGCCAATGCACAGCGCCGCCCGCCGCGCGGCACGCTAGCACAGAAGTATTAGCTCTGACGTGTGGGGTTTCGGTCCCCGGGATCGCGTTTCTCGAGATGCTCCGGGCCCTGACCGAGACTCGTACGCAACCGCTCGGATGCCGCCACGGTCGAGGCGACCGCCGCCGAGATGGACGAGCGGTCCGCCAGAGAGGTGGAGGCGACGCGACGCGTTCTCACGGCGTTGACGCGTAGTCGACCGAGCGCGCAAACAGCTCGCACGCCCCGAGCAGCTCGTCTCGGACGGCCGCGTCGTCCAGGCGCCGCGCCTCGAGGTCGGCGTCGACGTCGTCTCCTGGTGCCGAGGGGATGTAGATGAGCCGCAGTCCGGCGGCCTGCGCGGCGGCCGCGCCGACCGGCGAGTCCTCGAGCGCGACGGCGTGCGACGGGGCGACGCCGAGCCGCGCGCAGGCGGCGATGTACACGTCGGGGGCGGGCTTCCCGGGTCCGCCGTCGGCGCTGACGACGGCGTCGAGGTACCGATCGAGGCCGGCGCGGCGGAGGGCGAGCGTCGCGAGCTCGGCCGGGGCGTTGGTGGCGACCGCGATCGGCAGACGCCCGAACAGGCTGGCCAGGAGCGCATGGGCGCCCGGCATCGGGGTCGGCACCGGGTCCGTCTCGAATGCCTCCTCGAGCGCATCGTGCAGGGCCGCGGCCGGGACCTCGAGCGCCGTGGCCGCCGACGTGACGGACGCACCGTTGAGCTGGGCGAGCAGCTCGTCGTCGAGGCTGCGCCCACGGCGCTGGAGCACGCGCTCGTACGCCGCGCGCCAGGATGCCGCCGAGTCGACGAGAAGCCCGTCGCAGTCGAAGATCGCAGCGGCCGGCCGCTCCCGCGCGCCCGCCCGGACGCTGCGTGCCTTCGCGCGGGCCGTCACGCGCTCGATCGCCGTCGATCGCCCGTCGAGCCCGACGGTCACGAGCATCGCCATCAGGACGCCGTCGCCAGTCGTCACCGGCCTCGGCAGCGTGGGCTGGCCCACGCGTTCGTTGCCCACGATGTCCTGCGGTTCGAAGCCGATGAGCGCGTCGTCCGAGGCGCCCGTCATCCCGGCGTCGGTCACGTAGGCCGTCCCGCCCGGGAGGATCCGGTCGTCGGCGGTCGGGACGTGGGTGTGCGTGCCGAGCACTGCGCTGACGCGCCCGTCCAGCATCCACGCCAGCGCAAGCTTCTCCGCCGGCCAGGAGCCGTGGACGTCCACCAGGACGATGTCCGCGAGCTCCGCGATCCGCTGCACCTCATGCTCGGCGCCGTCACAGGCGGAGATCGGCGCCTGCCCTTCCCGCGCTCCGATCACGTTGACCACGCCGAGCCGCACGCCGTGACGCTCGACCACGACGCCGGCCCTGCCCGGTCCGTCGTGAGGGAGGTTGTCCGGGCGCACGATCGGCGCGTCGGAGCCGAGCAGCGCGTCGGCGCCCGGGGCGTCGTACGCGTGGTTGCCGGTGGTGATGACATCGACGCCGGCGGCGAGCAGGCGTGCGGCGCCGGCCTCGTCGAGGCCGACGCCGCTGTCGAAGGAGTTCTCGCCGTTGGCCACGCAGAAGTCGACCGCGTGGTCGTCGCGCAGCCGCGGCAGGGTCGACTCGACCGTGGTCAGCCCGAGCGGGCCGACGACGTCGCCGACGAACAGGATGCGGACCAGGGTCTCGGGCATTGGAGTAATGGGCGTCTGGATCACGCGGGCAAACATACTCGCAAATACGTCGATCACAGAAAATTCACTCGCTCAGCGGGCGGCCGACCCTACTATGCACCGCATGCCGTCCTCTACTCAGCCGCCGATGGTCCAGGCCGTCGTGGCCCGGATCCGTTCCGCGTTGCCGGCCTTGCGGCCCAGCGACGCCAAGGTCGCCCTGGTGCTGCTGGACGCGCCCGGTTCGCTCATGTCGCTCACCGTGGCCGACGTCGCCGCGGCGGCGGGCGTCTCCGACGCGACCGTCATCCACTGCTGCAAGGAGCTCGGCTTCTCCGGCTTCCAGCACCTGAAGTTCGAGCTCGCTCGCGATCACGCGCCGGCCTCGGGGCTGCTGCACGAAGCGCAGCGCCTCGGCAGCGGGTCGCCGACGGCCGATGTCGTGGCCGACGTGCTGGGGTCCACGGTCAACGCCGTGCGCGACGTCTCCGCGACGCTCGACGTCGAGCACTTCGAGGCGGTCGTCGAGGCGATCGTGCGCGCGCAGCGCATCTGTGTGATCGGGGCGATGCCGTCGCTGATCCTGGCCGAGGACGCCGCCTACCGGCTGTCCACGATCGGGCGCCCGGCCGAGGCTCCGGCGACGGACACCGCTCAGCGCCTCGCGTGCACGCAGCTGACGCCGGACGACCTGTGCCTGGTGATCAGCCACACCGGCGCGACCAAGCAGAGCTTCGCGGCGGTGCAGGCGGCGACGGCGGTCGGCGCGACGACCGCGGCGATCACGAGCTTCGCGCGCTCGCGCCTGGCCTCCTCCGTCCAGCATCCGCTGATCGCCGGCGCCGCGGCGGTCTCGGTGCGTGTGGAGGCGATGGCGAGCCGCTTCGCCCACCTCGCGGTCATCGACGCGCTGTACGTCGCCGCGGTCCTGCGCGACGAGGAGACGGCGCTGCGAGCCCGCCGCGTCGCCGACGCCATCCACGCCGAATCCCAGTTGTGATGATGCCCGACACGATCGCATCGGCCGTCGGCCGCTCGATGACGCTCCGCGTCCTGACGCTGAACGTGTGGAACACCGACGGCGCGCCCGAACGCCAGGAGCTGCTGCGGACGGGCATCGCCGAGCTGGACCCCGATCTGATCTCGTTGCAGGAGGTCGTGCGGACCGACGACTACGACCAGCTCGATTGGCTCCTCGGCGACAGCGGCCTGCACGCCGTGCACCAGCTCGACCTGATCGACGCGCCGTCGTGGGGCGGCACCGCGCTCGCCTCGCGGTGGGCTCCGACGCGCACGGTTGGGACGCTCCTGCCCGGCAAGGTGGTCGGCGCGTGCACGATCGCCGCGGTCATCCCGCTGCCGATCGGCGTCGACCTACTGTTCCACGCCGTCAAGCCGTCGGCGCAGTTCGACCACGAGGCCGACCGCTGTCGCCAAGCGCTCGCCATCACCGCGCTGGACGAGCAGCTGCGCGGGCCCGCGCCCAGCATCATCGCCGGTGACTTCGACGCCACCCCTGACGCGGACTGCATGCGCTTCTACACCGGTCGCGGCGTGCTGGACGGTCGCAGCGTCCACTTCCGCGACGCCTGGGAGCAGGCGGGCGACGGCGGACCGGGGCACACGTGGACGTCGGACAACCCCGGCGTGGCCGCGACGACGGCGCTGGGCTGGATCCAGATCCCGCACCGGCGACGCATCGATCACATCCTCGTGGGCGGGCCTTTCGCCCACCCCGACGTCGATGCGCGGATCGTGCGCTGCGACGTCGTTCTGACCGATCCCCCGGCCAGCGATCACTACGGCGTCCTCGCCGAGATCGAGCTGGTCGTGCAGCCACCGCGCTGACCCCCGCCGCGCGCGGATCGATCCGCGTCGCGCTCCCTCTCTCCCAAGCAACAACCTCTCCCCGAAGAACAGGAGTTCTCGTGCAGACCGCCCGTGGTGACCAAGCGTCCCGCGGCGCTTCGCGGCGCCGCAATCGCAGTTCCATCCTGCTGGCAAGCGCCTTCGCGATCGGTGCCTCGGCGCTGACGATCGGCTGCGGCGGCGGGTCCGACTCCCCGGCGACCAGCGCCGCTGCGGCGCCCGGCGCCGCGTCGGCGGCCAAGCCAATCGAGCAGTTCAAGATCGGGCTGTCGGCGTCGGAGCCGGTCAGCAGCATGGATCCGAGCACGGACCAGACGGCCCACATCGTCGGTCAGTACTTCCTGGAGCGGCTGACCGAGGTTGACGCGGACGGCGTGCCGCAGCCCGCGTTGGCCGAGAGAGTCACCCAGCCCGACCCGAAGACCTACGTCTACCACCTGCGCCGCGGCGTCAGATTCTGGGACGGCGCGGAGCTGACGGCCGACGACGTCGTCTACTCGATGGACCATCTGTCGAAGCCGACCAGCGTCAGCTCGTTCCCCTGGTCGACGTTCAAGAGCGCGAAGGCGAAGGACCGCTACACGGTCGTCGTCACGCTCAAGCAGGCCGACGCGTCGTGGCCGAACAAGATCAGCCACCCGATGGCACCGATCTTCCAGAAGAAGTTCGCCGAGGAGCACCCGGGGAACCTGGGCAAGCCCGGCACCTTGATCATGGGAACCGGGCCGTTCGAGCCGAAGCGGTTCGATCCCGCCTCCGGCGAGGTCGAGCTGACGGCGAACCCGAACTGGTGGGGCGGGAGAGTCGGCATCGAGAAGCTCTCGCTGAACTTCTTCACGAAGGAGACGAGCCTGGCGCTGGCGATGCGCTCCGGCAGCATCGACGCGGGCGTCGGGGCGTCGCGCGCGGAGGCGTTCCAGGCCGCGGCCGGCCCCGACGTCGAGGAGGTCGCGTTCCGCTCGTGTTCGGAGCCGTTCCTCTCGATGAACGTCCGCAAGGCGCCGTGGAGCGACGTGCACGTGCGCCGCGCGGTCGCCTACGCGATGGATCACGACGCGCTCATCAAGGCGAGCGGTGCGCGGGCGGTGACGCCCGGACCCAACCCGACGCTGATCGCGACGCCCAACCTCGAGACGGTGGGCAGCAGAGAGCAGGTGGATGCGCTGCTCGCGTCGATCCCGCAGTACGAGCACAGCGTCGAGAAGGCGAAGGCCGAGCTGGCGAAGTCGAGATACCCCGACGGCGTCAGCGCCGACTTCACCTACTACACGTGGGGCCCTTCGGGTGACGTGATGCAGGTGCTCGCGGCCCAGCTGAAGGAGGCCGGCATCGAGATCAGACCGCGGCTCGTGCAGTACGCCGCCTGGATCGCGAACGAAGGGCAGGCGAACCTCGCCGAGCGGTGGCCGACGCTCAACTACGCCGGCGCGTGCAGCAGCCCGGACCCGAGCGGCTACGCGGGCTACCTGGGCGCCGACAGCCTGCAGAAGGGCTCGTACAACTTCGCCGCGTACGGCAACGACGAGTTCAACGGCTGGTGGGCGCGAGGGCTGGCCACGAGCGACAGAGCCGAGCGCTTCGAGCTGTACTCGAAGATGGTCACGGCGATGGCCGAGGACGTGCCGTTCCTGCCGCTGTTCCTCGGCTCCGATCAGCTCTACCTGCGCGACGGCTTCGCCGTCGCCGACGCCGGGAAGTGGCTGCCGACGGACTGGCCGCTCACGATCACGGCCGAGCACTAGCCGCATGCACTCGACAGCACGGGAAGACCGATGAGCGGCCGGGATGGGATCGCGTTCGTGGCGCGCCGCCTGGCGGTGCTGCTGGTCCTGCTGGTCGTCGTGTCGTTCGCGGTCTTCTCGCTGCTGTCGATCGCGCCCGGCGAGCCCGTCGACGTGCTCCTTGGCACGACGCCCCGAAGCGCGGAGACCGTCCAGGCGCTGACGCAGAAGTACCACCTCGACAAGCCGTTCCTGGAGCAGTACTGGATCTGGCTCAGAAATGCGGTGCAGCTCGACTTCGGAGATTCGATCCAGACCCAGATGCCCGTCACCGACGAGCTGCGGCAGCGCCTCTCGACGTCGCTGTTCCTCGGGCTGTACGCGTTCGCGATCGTGATGGTGCTCGGCGTCGGCCTCGGCGTCATCGCGGCGCTGCGCCGGCGGACCGGGGCGGACCGGGCGATCGTCGGCGCCTCGATCGTCGCGCTCAGCACGCCGTCGTTCGTCGGTGGGCTGGCGCTGATCTACCTGTTCGGCATCGTCCTCGAGCTGTTCCCCGTCTACGGCGTGGGATCAGGGTTCGGCGACGAGCTGTGGCACATGACGCTGCCGGCCGTCGCGCTGGCGCTGACGAGCACGGCGGCTGTGCTCAAGACCGTACGCGCGGCGATCGTCGGGGTCGTCGACCAGGACTTCATGACGTTCGCCCGTGCGCGGGGCCTGTCACGGGGCCGCGTCCTCGTCGCCTACGGCCTGCGCAACGCGCTGATCCCGCTCGTGACGATGAGCGGCATCGTCCTGACCCATCTGATCGTCGGCGCGGCGCTCGTGGAGACCACGTTCTCGTTGCCCGGGCTCGGCGAGCTGCTGGTGACGTCCGCCACGCAGCAGGACGTTCCCATGCTGCAGGCGATGGCCGTGCTGATCGCGGCGATCGTCGTGCTCGTCGGCCTGCTCGCCGACCTGGTGCTGGTGACCGTCGATCCGCGCATCCGGCTGGGACGGCGAGCATGAGCGCGGCGCAGCGGCCGGGGTCGTTCGGCCGGCGAATCGGAATGCTCGGCATCGTCGTCTGCGGCGCGATCGTCGCCGTCGTCGCGGCCGTCGCGATCCTCGGGTCGGCGGTCGCGCCCCACAGCGCAGGCGCTCAGGACGTCGGCAACATCCTGGCCGGACCCAGCGGCGCGCACTGGCTCGGAACGGACTCGCTGGGGCGCGACGTCGCCTCGCGGCTGATCGTCGGCGCGCGCTCGGCCTTCGTCGGTCCGCTGCTGATCGCCATCGGCTCGATGCTGATCGGCAACGCGCTCGGGTTGCTGGCCGGCTACCGCGGCGGCCGTCTCGACGCGATCCTGATGCGATGGGTGGACTTGATGTGGTCGGTGCCCGCCCTGCTGGTGATCATCGTCGTGCTCGGCGTGCTCGGCACGAGCTACTGGGCGGCGGTCGGCCTCCTGACCATCTTGACCGTGCCGTTCGACGCGCGGGTCGTGCGCGGCGCCACGCTCGAGCAGGCGCCGCGACCGTACGTGCAGGCGGCCCGCACGCTCGGCATCTCGGACACGCGGATCATGTTCTTCCACATCTGGCCGAACGTCGCGGCTGTCGCGATCGCCAACACGTTCCTCGTCTTCGCCGCGTCGCTGACCGCGATGGCCGGGCTGTCGTTCCTCGGCTTCGGCCTGGCTCCGGGCAGCCCGGACTGGGGGCTGATGTTGGCCGAGGGCTTCCAGGACCTCTTCCAGAATCCGTTGGCGATCCTCGCCCCGGGGGTGGCGATCGTCCTCGCCGCGACGTCGATCAACCTGATCGGCGACTGGCTCTACGAACGGCTCTCGAGCCGAGGAGCATCACGATGACCACAGTCGGCGGCGAGCCGATCCTCGAGGTCGAGGATCTCCGCATCGAGCAACCCCGCCGCGAGGGCGCGCGCACGATCGTCTCGTCGGTCGCGTTCTCCGTGCGCGCGGGGGAGACGGTCGGCATCGTCGGCGAGTCGGGCAGCGGCAAGTCGCTGACGGCTCGCGCGATCATGGGTCTGCTGCCACGCGGAGTGGCCGCGTCCGGTGCGATCCGGCACGACGGGCGCAACCTCCTGGAGCTGTCGGAGCCGCAGCTGCGTTCCCTCCGCGGCCGCCGGATCGGCCTGATCATGCAGGACCCGTTCACGATGCTCAACCCGCTTCAGCGCTGCGGGCAGATCCTCGCCGAGTCGTTGCCGTCGGGCCGCTCGATGGGACGCCGGGAGCGGCGGCTGGAGGTCGCGCGGCGTCTGGCCGAGGTCGGGATCCACGACGAGACGGTCTTGGACCGCTACCCGTTCCAGCTCTCCGGCGGGATGAGCCAGCGCGTGGGGATCGCGGCCGCCCTGGCCCGCGACCCGGAGATCCTGATCGCCGACGAGCCGTCGACCGCGCTCGACGTCGCGACGCAGCAGGAGATCCTGGCGGTGATCAAGCGCCTGCAGGACGCGCGCGGCATGGCGCTGGTGCTGATCACGCACGACCTGCGGGTGGCGTTCTCGATCTGCGACCGCATCAACGTGCTGTACGCCGGGTCGCTGATCGAGGCGGGAGAGGCCGCTGCACTGCACAGCGAACCGCTGCACCCGTACACGCAGGGCCTGCTCCTGTCCGAGCCGCCGTCGGACCGGCGGGTGCAGCGGTTGATGACGATCCCGGGCGCGGTGCCGACGGCCGACCAGGTGACCGGCAGCTGCGCCTTCGCCTCGCGCTGCCAATGGGCCGCCGAGGAGTGCCGCCGGAGCGCTCCGCCACTGGTGGAGGTCGCCCCCGGCCGCCTGTCGGCGTGCGCGCGGCTGCCCGAGATCCGCAGCGAGATGGCCGACCTGCGCGACGTGGCGCTCGTCGAGGCGGAGGCTCCGGTGCCGAGCGCCGGCGCGGCGTTGCTCGTCGAGGTGCGCGACGTGCGGAAGGTCTTCCGGGGCGCCGGGGTCCCAGCGCTCGACGGCGTGTCGATCGAGCTGCGGGCGGGGGAGAGCGTGGGCATCGTGGGGCAGTCCGGCTCCGGCAAGACCACGCTCGCGCGGATCCTCGTCGGCCTCGAGCGAGCCTCGGCGGGCAGCATCACGATCGACGGCGTCCCCGCCGACGACTGGCCGGCTCTGCGCCCCGCCGATCGCCGGCGCCTGCGCGGTGTCGTGCAGATGGTGTTCCAGGACCCGTACTCGAGCCTGAACCCGATGCGCACGATCGGCTGGACGCTGCGCCAGGCGATCACGGCCCACGACCGTGCGGCCCGCAACGTCGACGCGCAGCTGGCAGATCTCCTGCGCTCGGTCGGTCTCTCGCCGGACTACGCGCGACACCGGCCGCAGCTGCTCTCCGGCGGCGAGCGTCAGCGAGTGGCGATCGCCCGCGCCCTTGCCGTCCGCCCACGGCTTCTGATCTGCGACGAGCCGGTCTCCGCGCTCGACGTGTCAGTCCAGGCGCAGATCCTCAACCTGTTCGACGAGCTGCGGGCGGAGCGGCAGATCGCCTACCTGTTCATCACCCACGACCTCGCGGTCGTGCGTCAGGTCACCGACCGCGTCTACGTCATGCACCGCGGAAGGGTGGTCGAGTCGGGCGCGACGTCCGCGGTGCTGCGCGACCCGCATGCGGAGTACACCCGCACGCTCGTCGCCGCGTCGAGCACCACAGCGGACCGGTGATGCCATTCGACGATCGCTATGTCGCCTCAGTAGATCTGCTGGCCGAGGAGGCCGCCCTCGACGTAGGTGAGCATCGACCGCGGCTGACCCGAGTTCCAGTACGTGAATGTGTTGTCTTGAATGCCCTGAACGGCGGCATACCCGTTGGCCTGCTGACTTCTCCGAACGCAGCCGCAAGGGCCGTCGGCGATGTCGGCGTAGACGGTGCGGTTGCCGGGAGCCTGGTTGTTCTGGCCTATCGACCACTGCAGCGAGTGCCAGGTTCCGAAGCGCAGCGTGCTCGGGACGGTCCATGCGTCGTAGTAGGTGCAGAGGTTGGCGCTTCCGTACGGCACACAGCTGTACGCGCTCGCGGAGTCGGCGGCGGCACCGGACGTCATTGTCGCGACAGCCGTGCCGGCGAGGATGGCCAACGCCTTGCGGCGGATCCCGCTGCGGCGCTTCACGTGGCTCGTCATCGGAGGATCGATCTCTTTCTCGTGCACGGTTCCGGGCCTACTTGCTCGGCTTTGCGAAGGCAGAGGTGAACGTCCCGCTCTTGTCCTGCACCTGGACTCTCGTAAACGGCAGGTCGCTTCTCGCGTAGTCGGCGTGGCCCCTGACTGACCAAACGTTGTTCACGACTGGCACTCGCTCGGGGCTGCCGTCCGCGTGCGTGACAAGCGCGGCGACGACGTTGTCCGGAACGACGCCGACCAGCGTGCCTCTCAAGCCGCCGAGGAACGAGTTGTATGTCCACTGCTCGCCCGCGAGGGTTGTCGCGATCGGCGAGCAGCCGATGCCGACCGGCTTGGGCGCGTACTTCGGGTCGGTCATGAGGATGCACGTGCCCGCGGAGCCGGGGGCGACGGTGATGCTCACGTCGTTGGCCGTGGTCACGCTGCGCGCTGCGTTCAGCACCACGCCGTACGGGAGCGGCGGCAGCAGCCCGTAGTCGACCGCCGGACGCGCACTCTGCTTCTTTCGCAGCAGGCTGAACCGCTTGTACAGCCGTCTGTCGACCGCACGTCTGGGCTGCTTTTTCGCCACGACGGCTTGGTCGGCGGCGCCTGCAGCAGGCTGCCCGGCATTCGCGACCGACGTACCGACCGGCGCACTCACGACACCGACCAGCGCTGCCCCCAACACGATGCCTCTGCCCCGATACCCCACGCTTGACTCCTGTCGTCGATCCTCCTGCCGCGCGGATCATTACATTCGATCATTAAACAGAAAAGCGCCGGCAACATGATGTTTACAAGCCTGTTTACGTGCTCGGTGTGGTGGCCAGAGGGGTGCGAAGGGGCGCGGCTGCGTCGGTGATCGTCCGCGCTGTCTGGGGTCGCGCGCTATTTCATACGTGTCGTCAATGGGGTGAATTCGTGGTGCGAGGGTGCAAGGGTCGCTCAGCGGCAGCCCACGCACCGATCACCCCTTCGCGCGCACCGGCCGGCTCGCGCGGCCGGCCGCGTCGCGGGCGCGCACCGTCACGCGCACGACCGTTCTGCGCGCGACCGTCGGGATCGTCACCGCCCGCGCTCTGCCGCGCGGGAGCAGCAGCATGCGGCGCCCGTCGGAGGTCCGCACCGCGACCTCGTAGCGCAGCCGCGCCGGCCCGCGCCAGGTGACGCGCCGGGTCGAGCCGCGCTTGAGCACGCGCACGCTTCGCGGCGCCGCCGGCCGCGCGCTGCCGGTGCGGAAGGTCGCGACGCGCAGCTTCTCCCCGGTCGGGATCCCCGCGCGCGAGAGCACGACGGCGGTGACGCTGTGGCGACCGCCGACCGGCAGCGGGGTGAAGCGCAGCCGCCCGCTCGCGCGGCCGCGCGAGGGCAGCACCTGGGCGGCGCCGCGCGCCTGCTCGACGAGCTGGACCCTGCGGCCGTCGAGGCCGCGGAGGCGGAAGCTCAGCTGGGGTCGCTGGCCACCGCTCACCCGCGCGCGGACGGCGATCCGCGGCAGCGTGCGGGCGGTCGAGAGGCCGGCGACGGCGACGCTTCCGGGCAGCGTCTCGACGCGCCAGCGGCCGGCCGCCGGGCGGTCGACGATCAGGTAGGTGGCGCGCGTGTCGGGATCGCGCACGAACAGCGTGCGCGCGTCGGAGACCTCGCCGTCGGGCGCGGGGGAGGGGTCGATCCGGCGGTTGCCGGGCGCGACGATCGCGACCGTCGGCGCGCCGCCTGAGCCGCGGATCTGCAGCGCCAGTCGCTTCTGCCCGCGCGCGACGGTGACGGCGAGCGCGCCGGCCTGCGCGGCCTCCGCACCGGGCGCGCCACCGGAGCCGGCCGCCGCCGCCCGCGCCCCGCGCTGCGCCCGCCACTCGCCCAGGCTGCACGAGCCGGCGGCGAAGGTGAGCCCGTCGACGCCCCGGCCCCAGCGGTAGCCGAAGCCGACGTTCGGGCCGGCCCCGGTGCGGCAGGCGCCGGCCCCGACGCTGGAGAGGATCGCCTCGCCACCGGCGTCCGGCCCCGGCAGCGACAGGTTCGCGCGGCCCTCGACGTTGAAGGAGCGGACGCCGTCGACCCAGCCGTCGAGCCCGCCCTTCAGGCCGTAGCCGCCGACCGTCAGGCCGAATCTCCCGCTCATCGTCACGCCGCCGTCGCCGGCGACGGTGACGCTTCCATCGGCCGCCTTCGCCTCGGCCAGCTCGAGCGCGCCGGCGATCGTCAGCGCCGACGGGTCGCCGCCGCGACCGGCGAGGTAGGAGAGCGAGCCGTCCAGTCGCGCCGCCGAGATCAGGTCGCCGTCGAGGCGGAACTGCGGCCCGAAGGTGACGGCCGCCTCGCCCCCGAGCCCGAACGGGTTGACCTGCACGGTGAAGCCGATCCGCTGCAGGAAGAAGCCGTAGACGAGCGCGCGGTTGAGGTTCTCGGCGGCGGCGCCGAGCTTGAAGTACCCGTCGCCGAGGCCGAAGCCGAGCTGGCCGGCGATCCCCATCCCGCTCATGCGGAAGGGGAAGACCGTCGCGCTGCCGTCGAAGCGGTAGACGCCGCCCGGCTGCGAGACGGCGAGCTTCGCCGACTGGATCTCGACGAAGCCGGCGCGCATGCCGGGGAAGGCGATCGAGGCACCGTCGAGCACGAGGCCGCGCTCGTTGTCGGCGGCGGCGGACAGCTCGCCCGAGTAGCCGGACAGCAGGCTGACGGCGCCGTCGTCCTTCGGGATCGTCAGCGAGACGGTCAGGGCCGTGCGACCGCCGGCGAGCCGCAGTTTCGCCGAGCCCTTCACCGGCATGCCGAAGAGCGCCTGGCCGCCGGTCGTGAAGCGGGCGCCGGGATCTCGCTTGCCGGAGCTGCCGGAGATCTCGAAGACCGCCTCCGGACGGCGCCAGTTCAGCTCGGAGCGCGTCAGCGACAGCGAGCCGACGCGGAGCTCGACCGGGCCGTCGGCCGTGACGGCGTGCGAGCGGCGGTCGATCGCGACCGTGACGCCCTTGCGCGCCGGTGTCAGGTCGAGGCCGTTGAGACGGACGCGGCTGGTCGACTCGGCCCGCGTGCCGCGCGTGCGGAAGCAGGCGGAGATCGCGCTGATCGGGCCGGCGCTGACGGTCGTCGTGCAGCCGGCCGCTCTCGACGGCGCCGGCGGTCCGCCGTAGCCGTTGCCGCGCGACGGCTTGGGATCGGGCGCGTCAGGCGCGCCCTCGGGGCCGGGCGGCAGCGGCCGCGGCGCGTCGGGGTCGCCGCCATCGCCCTCGCCGACCGGCGGTCCGGCGGGATCCTTCTCGGCCAGCGTCGCGCTCCACGCCGCGGTGCCGGAGAGCGGCTGGTTGTCGCAGCCTCTGGAGAACTCGACGAGGTAGTTGCCGCCCGCCGACGTGGCGCCGACCGTGCCGTCGAACGCGATGTGCTGGCCGGGGGCCCGATCGTCGAAGCTGAAGCTGCCGTCGGCGGCGATCTCCGTGTCCCCGCCCATCTCGCCGCCGGAGCCGCAGTAGCCGGTCAGCGAGCCGGGGCCGGGGATCGAGACGATTCCGGTCCAGTCGGTCAGCAGCACGCCGCCGCCCCGGACCTTGAAGCTGAAGCTGTAGCCCGGCAGCTGTCTGCCGGCGTAGGTCCCGTCCTGGATCGGCCGCAACGGGCCCTGCTTCACGGGGATCCCCGTGAACTCGCGCTCGCCGCAGGTGACCGTTCTGCCGTCGGCGTCGGTGCTGCTGCTCATGTTGATCGGCGAGTCGACGACGCCGTTGGTGGCGCCGAGGCGCGAGCGGCCCGATCTGCGACTCCATCTCGTGAAGCTGCCGTCCGCCTCGATCATGAAGGGGCTCTTGTAGAACGGCTCGGTGCCGCGCCCGCCGCAGAAGACGACCGCGTTGCCGATCGTCCGCCGGTTCCCCTGCGCGCGCACGACGAAGGAGAGCTTGACCTTCCCCTTCTGCCCCATCCAGAGGCCGGGCTTCGGCTGTGCGGCGGTCGCGGCGGGCGGGGCCGCCGCGGCGGCGAGCAGGGCGAGGGGGAGGATCACGGCGACGCGCATGCGCCGCTTCGTACCCGTTCGGCGCCCGCCGGATGCGCGCCTACGTGCCGCAGAAGGTCTGGAACGAGTCGCCGAAGCCGGGTGGTGCCGGCGCGGCATGACGTTCGAGGCCGGGGCGTTCGTCGAACGGTTGCGTGACGGCGCCGAGCAGGCGCTCGAACGGCTCCAGCTCGCCGGCCGTCGCGGCGCTCAGCGCCTCCTCGACGAGGTGGTTGCGCGGGATGTAGACGGGATTGACGCGATCCATCGCGGCGGCGGCCTCATGCGGATCGCAGCTCGACCAGCCGAACTGCGCCTGCCAGCGGGCGAGCCAGGCGTCGAGCGGCGCGGCGTCGAGGAACTGCGCCCGCGCCGGCTCGGCGTCGCCGCGCGCCGCGGCCGAGAGCGCGCGGAAGGTCGCGGTGAAGTCGACCCGCTGCTCCTCCATCAGGCCGATCAGGTCCTCGCCGAGCCCCTCGTCGTCGAGCTCGCCGTCCGGCGGCAGGCCGATCTTCGCGCGCAGGCCGCGCTCGAAGTGCGCGTGGTACCGGGTCCCGTACGTCTCCAGCACCGCTGTGGCGGCCTCGCGCGCCGGCTCGGGCTCGTCGGCGAGCAGGCGCAGCAGCGTCTCGGCCAGCCGCGTCAGGTTCCAGAGCGCGATCTGCGGCTGGTTGCCGTAGGCGTAGCGGCCGCCGTGGTCGATCGAGCTGAAGACGGTCGCGCGGTCGAGCCCGTCGACGAACGCGCAGGGGCCGTAGTCGATCGTCTCGCCGGAGATCGTCATGTTGTCGGTGTTCATCACGCCGTGGACGAAGCCGACGAGCATCCACCGGGCGATCAGCGCCGCCTGCGCCTCGACGACCGCCGCGAGGAAGGCGAGATAGGGGTTCTCCGCCGTGGCCGCGTGCGGGTGGTGGCGGGCGATCGCGTAGTCGGCGAGGCGCCGCAGGAGCGCGTCGTCGCCGGTCGCCGCCGCGTACTGGAACGTGCCGACGCGCAGGTGGCTGGCCGCGACGCGCGCGAGCACGGCGCCGGGCAGCAGCGTTTCCCGCACGACGGTGTCGCCGGTCGCCACGACGGCGAGCGAGCGCGTGGTGGGGATCCCGAGCGCGTGCATCGCCTCGCTGACGAGGTACTCGCGCAGCATCGGCCCGACGGCCGCCCTGCCGTCGCCGCCGCGCGCGAACGGCGTCCGCCCGGAGCCCTTCAGGTGCAGGTCGCGCCGGCGGCCCTCGGCGTCGATCAGCTCGCCGAGCAGCAGCGCGCGCCCGTCGCCGAGCCGCGGCGAGTAGCCGCCGAACTGGTGGCCGGCGTAGGCCTGTGCGACCGGTGTCGCCTCCTCGGGAAGCGCGGTGCCGGTCAGCAGGCCGACGCCGCCGGGCGTGTCGAGCGCGGCCGGGTCGGCGCCCAGCTCGCGCGCGAGCGCGGCGTTCAGCGCCAGCAGCCGCGGCGCGGACGCCTCGGCGGCCTGCCACGGGAGGTAGAGGCCTTCCAGCTCGCGGACGAAGGAGTCGTCGAACGTGAACAGCGGGCGCGCCGAGACGGTCATGCGACGAGGCTAGCGGGCTCTTCCGCGCGGCTCTGTCGACAGCGGGCGCGCTTGCGGGCGCGACCCGGCCTCAGGTGTCTGATATATTAGTTGAATGGAGCGGGAGGAGAGCCTGTCCACGGCGCCTGGAGCGCGTGGCGAGCCGGTCGAGATCGGCGTCGGGATGATCGGTCACGGGTTCATCGGGCGGGCGCACTCGATCGCGCTGCGGAAGCTGGAGTGGGCGGCGACCGTGCCTTCACTGCGTCCACGGCTGGTCGCGATCTGCGGGCGTGACGGCGCGGCCACGGAGTCGGCGGCGCGGCGGTTCGGCTACGAGCGGGCGAGCACCGACTGGCGTGATCTGATCGCCGACCCCGCGATCGGCCTGGTCTCCAACGGCGGGCCGAACGGGCTCCACGCCGAGCCGACGATCGCGGCGGCGCGGGCCGGCAAGCACGTGCTGTGCGAGAAGCCGCTCGGGCGCGACGCCGACGAGGCCTACGAGATCTGGACGGCGGTCGCGCGCGCGGGCGCGGTGCACATGGCCGGCTTCAACTTCCGCTTCTTCCCGGCCGTCGCGCTCGCGCAGCGGCTGATCGCCGACGGTGCGCTCGGCGAGATCCGCCACTTCCGCGCCCGCTACCTGCAGTCGTGGCTGGTCGACCCGGCCGCGCCGGTGACGTGGCGGCTCGACGGCGCCGCCGCCGGCTCGGGCGCGCTCGGCGACCTCGGCTCGCACGTCGTCGACCTCGCTCGCCACCTCGTCGGCGAGCCCGCCGCCGTCACCGCGCGGACGGCGACGTTCGTCGGCGAGCGGCCCGGCGGCCACGTCGACGTCGACGACGCCTTCGCCGCGACGGTCGCCTTCGAGCAGGGCGCGATCGGCACGCTGGAAGGGAGCCGCGTCGCGCCGGGCCGCAAGAACCAGCTCGCCTTCGAGGTCAACGGCACGCGCGGCTCGCTCGCCTTCGACCAGGAGCGGATGAACGAGCTGCAGGTCCACCTGCCGGAGGCGCCGGAAGCGGGCGAGCACGGCAGCGCCGCGCCCGCAGGCATGGCCGCCGCCGGCTTCCGTCGCGTGCTCGTCTCCGAGCAGCACCATCCCTTCCTCGCACAGAGCTGGCCGGCCGGCCACACGATCGGCTGGGAGGACAGCTTCGTGTTCGAGTTCGAGCACCTGCTGCGCGCGATCGGCGACGGCACGCAGGTCGGGCCGCTCGGCGCAGACTTCGAGGACGGCTACCGCTGCGCCGAGGTCTGCGACGCGATCGCGCGCGCCGCCCGCACCGGAACCGAGCAGCAGATCTCCTATCGCGACCTGGACGACCACACATGACCACAGCAGAGACATCCGCCACCTTCGGCGGCAGCCACCGCTTCAGCGACCGCGTCGTCGTCGTGACCGGCGCCGGATCGGGGATCGGCTGGCAGATGGCGCGCCGCTTCCGCGAGGAGGGCGCGCACGTGATCGCGGGCGACCTCGATCCCGCGCACGTGCCCGACGGCGTCGAGGGCGTCGCGCTCGACGTGACCGACTCGGACGCGGTCGAGGCGCTGATCGCACGCGCGATCGCCAGGCACGGCCGCATCGACGTGCTCTGCAACAACGCCGGGGTCGGCTCCACCAGAGACGTGCTCGACTGCACGCTCCAGGAGTGGGAGCAGGTCTTCGCCGTCAACGTCACGGGCGTCTTCCTCGGCGTCAAGCACGCGCTGCCGCACATGCTCGCGGCCGGCCGTGGCGCGATCGTCAACACCGCGTCGGTCGCCGGCCTCGTCGGCCTGCGCGACCGCGCCGCCTACTGCGCCAGCAAGGGCGCGGTGATCGCGTTGACGAAGCAGGTCGCGGTGCAGTGGGCCGCCAGCGGCGTGCGCTGCAACTGCATCTGCCCGGGGACTGTCGACTCGCCGTGGGTTCAGCGGCTGCTGGACGGCAGCGAGGACCCGCAGGCCGCGCGGGCGGCGCTCGTCGCGCGTCAGCCGGCCGGCCGGCTCGGCCGTCCGGAGGAGGTCGCGGAGGCGGCGCTGTACCTCGCCTCCGACGCCGCCGCGTTCGTCACCGGAACTGAATTCACCATCGACGGCGGCCTCACGGCCGCCTGACAAGCAGTGGAGAGAACGAGACAGATGCGGGTCATCCTGGGGCAGATCAGCCGGCTGGACGAGGGGCTCGCGGCGTACGCGCGCCAGCTCGGCATCACCGGCGTGCAGTTCAACACGCCCGACCTTCCGACCGCGGGCGGTCGCTGGCGGTACGAGGACGTCGCCGCACTGCGCGGTCGCTGCGCGGCGATGGGGCTGCGGCTGGAGGTGATCGAGAACCTCCCGTACGGCTTCTACGACGACGTGATGCTCGGCGGCCCGCGCCGCGACGAGCAGCTCGCCGCGATCGCCGACACGATCCGCGCGATCGGCAGAGCCGGCGTGCCGATCCTCGGCTACAACTTCATGCCGACCTTCGTCTGGCGCACCGACCTCGCCGCGCCCAGCCGCGGCGGCGCCGAGGTGACCGCCTTCGACCTCGCGCAGGTCGAGGCCGGCAACCGCATCGAGGTGCCGCACGCGTCGCCGTCGGAGCAGCTCTCCGCCGAGGCGCTGTGGGCCAACCACGACCGCTTCCTCGCCGAGCTGCTGCCGGTCGCGGAGGAGGCCGGCGTGCGGCTGGCGCTGCATCCGGACGACCCGCCGGTCGCCGCGATCGGCGGCAACGCGCGCATCTTCACCTCGCCGGAGGCGCTCGCCAGAGCGGACGCCGCCAGCGGCGGCTCGCCGGCGTGGGGGGTCGACCTCTGCCTCGGCACCGTCTCGGCGATGCCGGGCGGCGCGGCCGCGGTCGAGCGCGCGATCGACCTGCTCGGCCCGCGCGGGCGGATCGCCTACGTCCACTTCCGCGACGTGCGCGGCACCGTCCCGCGCTTCGAGGAGGCGTTCATCGGCGACGGCAACTTCGACCCGGCCGCGGTCATGCGGCAGCTGCGGCGCGTCGGCTTCGACGGCCCGCTGCTCGACGACCACGTGCCGAGAATGATCGGCGACAGCGGCTACCTGCAGGCGAGAGCGCACGCGATCGGCTACCTGCAGGCGTTGATCGCGGCGGCGGCATGAGCGTCCTCGTCACAGGCGCCGGCGGCGGCATCGGCCGCGTCGTCGTCGCCGAGCTGGTCGCGCACGGCCACGCGGTCGTCGCGCTCGACCGCGCCGGGGCGTCGGTCACGGCCGGCGACGGCGGCGCGCAGCGGGTCCACGTCGGCGACTGCCGCGACGCCGAGGTGGTGCGCGCGGCGATGACGGGCGTCGAGGCTGTCGTCCATCTCGCCGGCGTGCCGCGGCCGGACCTGGTCCCCGACGCCGAGCTGTTCGCCGGCAACACGCAGGCGACGTTCACCGTGCTCGACGAGGCGGTCCGCGCCGGCGTGCGGCGGATCGCGACGGCGTCGAGCGTCTCGGCGCTGGGGCTCGCGTGGGGCAGCGGCGCGATGTCGCCGCTGTACGTCCCGATCGACGCGTCCCATCCGCTGCGCCCGGAGGAGGCGTACGCGCTCGCCAAGCAGGTCGACGAGGCGACCGAGGAGATGTTCTGCCGCCGCCACGGCGTCACGGTCGTGGCGTTGCGCTTCCCGTTCACGGACACGGCGGAAGCGATCGCCGAGCGGGCTGCGCTGGTGGCGCAGGATCCGCTGGAGGCGTCGAAGGAGCTGTGGGCCTACCTCGACGTGCGCGACGCCGCGCGCGCCTGCCGGCTCGTGGTCGAGACGGATGTCCCCGCCGGCTTCCACCCGCTCTACGTCGTCGCTGACGACACGCTCGCATCGCTGCCGACCGAGCAGCTGGTGCGGCGGTTCCACCCGCGGACCGAGCTGCGCGAGCCGCTGCCGGACCGCGGGACCGCCTACGACACCGCCGCGGCGGCGTCGCTGCTGGGCTTCAGGGCCGCGCACCCGCGCGGCTGACTCGCGAAATGTCGTGACCGCGGCCTTGACAGGGCGGCGGTGCAGTGGTGATTATCTCATATATCAGTTGGGTGGCCGGTCGCGGGCACCCGAGGAGGAGAGCATGGCAGGCATGACCGATGGGCGCGGACGGCTCCGCGCAAGGACGCGCGCGGCCGCACTGCTGGCGGCCGGTGCCGTGATGGCGCTCGGCGCCGCGGGCTGCGGCAGCAGCGACGACGGCGGCTCGAGCGGCTCCGGCGACGCGGGCGGCAGCGGCGGCAAGTCGCTGACGATGTGGACCTTCAAGCAGTCCAACGTCCCCGGCCTCGAGGCTGCGGCGGCGGCGTGGGGCAGAAGAACCGGCAACACGCTCAGAGTGCAGGTCTACACGCCCGACGACGCCTACGCGACGAAGGTCCGCGCGGCCGCCAACACGCGCGACCTGCCCGACATCGTCTCCGCGCACAGCGCCAGTGAGGAGTGGCAGTTCGCCGCCGCCGGCGTGCTCGACGACATCACGGACGAGTTCGACCAGGCGTGGCAGGACGAGCTCTACCCGAGCGCCGTCAGCGCCACCAGCCTGACCGAGGAGAGAATCAGAGCGTCGGAGGCCAACTCCAGCACCAGCCTCGCCGGCCTCGAGCCGGGCCACTTCTACGCGGTCCCGTACCTGTCGGGCTCGGCCGGCTTCGTCTTCGCGCGCAAGTCCGCGCTCAGAAGAGCCGGCGTCGACGTCTCCAAGCCGCCGGCGACCTACGAGGAGATGGTCTCCGCGATCGAGAAGACGCGCGCGAGCCTCGGCGAAGCCGGCGGCATCGCGACCGGCCTGAAGATCCCGCAGACCGGCTACTACTGGCTCTTCCGCCCGATGTCGTTCGGCTTCCTCGGCAGAGCGGACTTCCTCGGCCGCCAGGGCAGGGACCCGAGCGTCGCCTGGAACTCGCCCAAGAGCGTCGAGACGCTGTCGCTCTACGACAGACTGACGCCGCTGTGGGTGCCCGGCGTGCTCGCGCTCGGGATCGACGAGGCCGACCAGAAGTTCGCCGACGGCAGCGCGACCTGGGACGTCGGCGGCACCTACACGCTGTCGTTCCTGCTCGACCAGGGGATGGACCTCGACGACGTGATGGTCTTCCCGGTCCCGCCGCCGGCCGGCGGCGCCTACGACCAGACGAAGCTCGCGCCCGCGCCGCTCGTCTCGGCCGGCGTGGCGAGCACCAGCGAGAACCGCGCGGAGGCGATCGACTTCCTCAGATTCCTCAGCAGCAGAGAGGGCGCGATGCTGTTCGGCGAGGGCGCCAACGACATCCCCGCGACCGATCTCGGCGACGCGACCGCGAGCTGGAACCCGGCGCTGCGCGAGATGTTCGCCGCGCTCAGCCCGCCCGGCGAGGACGTGCTCGACGTCAACGACTTCTCCGCCGATCCCGGCGCGGGCTCCGGCCCCGTCACGGCGGCGAGCGCGGACGTGCTCAACAAGATCGTTGCGGGCAAGGCGACGCCGCAGCAGGCCGGCGACGAGCTGGCAGAGATGTACGAGAAGGCATGGGCAGCGCAGAAGTGAGCACCGAGACGGGGGCGCGGCGTCACAGCCGCGCCCTCGCGCGCCCGCGCCATCGTCCCCGCCTGCGCCGCTACGGCCTGCGGCAGTCGCTGACCGCCTACGGCTTCCTGGCGCCGGCGCTGACGCTGTTCGCGATCTTCGGCGTCTACACGGTCGCGTACGGCTTCATGCTCAGCTTCAACCGCTGGAACGGCCTCTCACCCGAGTGGGAGTGGGTCGGGCTGCAGAACTTCAAGGACCTCTTCTCCGCCGACCCGGTGCTGGCGCCGCAGGTCCGCGGCGCGGTCGGCAAGACCGCGATCGTGATGGTCGCGCTGCCCGTGCTGGTGATCGCGATCAGCCTCCCGATCGCCGTGATGCTGAACTCGCTGACGCGGCTGCGCGCAACGCTGCGCACGCTCTACTTCCTGCCGTACGTGACCGCCGGCGTCGGCGTCTACTACGCCTGGCGCTTCATGTACGAGCCGGCCGGCGCGATCAACACGCTGCTCGACGGGATCGGCCTCGGCGGGCTCGTGCAGCCCGACGGCTTCCTCGGCAGCACCTCCACCGCGCTGCCGGCGACGCTCGCCGTGCTCGTCTGGATGACCGTCCCGCTCGGGATCCTGCTGTTCCTGACCGGCCTGCAGACGATCGACGACTCGCTCTTCGAGGCCGCCCGCGTCGAGGGCGCGAGCCAGTGGACGATCGTGCGCCGGCTGATCTGGCCGCTGCTGGCGCCGATCACGGCGCTGCTGGTCGTGATCTGCCTGCGCGAGGCGCTGCAGAACTTCCAGCTGTTCCTGCTGATGACCAACGGCGGGCCGGTCGACGCGACCAACGTGCTCGGCCTGGAGGTCTACAGACTCGCCTTCGGCCGCGGCAACAACAACCTCGGCCTCGCGAGCGCGCTCGGCTGGGCGCTGTTCGCGGTCGCGCTGGCGCTGTCGCTGCTGAACCTGCGGATCATGCGCGATCGGACGCGCTCATGAGCGCGCGGCTGCGTTCGATCCGGCCGCTGCGCGCGCTCGTCGGCGCGCTGCTGGCGCTCTACCTCGCGGTCAGCGTCTACCCGTTCCTGTGGATGCTCGGCGGCGGCTTCAAGTCGCGGCAGGACGTGCTCGGGACGGCCTCGCCGCTGCCGGCCGACCCGACGCTCGACGGCGTGCGCGCCGTCTGGGACCAGCTCGACTTCCTCACGCTGCTGCTCAACAGCACGCTGATCACGGTCGTCTCGATCGCGCTGATCCTGATCGTCTTCCCGCTCGCCGCGTACGCCTTCGCGGTGCTGGAGTTCCCGCTGCGCAACGCGCTCTTCCTGCTGTTCGTCGGCGCGCTGCTGGTGCCCGCGGTGACGGTGCTGCTGCCGATCGTGATCCTCGATCGCAACCTCGGCCTGATCGACACGAAGTGGGGCGTGATCCTGCCGCTCGTCAACGGCGCGGGGCCGCTCGCGATCCTGATCCTGCGCGCGTACTTCGCGTCGATCCCGCGCGAGCTGCGCGACGCGGCGCGGATGGAGGGCTACGGCGAGCTGGCGGTCTTCGCGCGCGTCTACTTCCCGCTCGCGCGGCCGGCGCTGATCACCGTCGCGGTGCTCAACTGCGTCGGCATCTGGAACGAGTACGTGCTGCCGAGCGTGACGCTGAACGAGCGCGACTCGTTCACGCTGCCGCTGGGGCTGCAGAACCTGCTGAGCCAGAACGTCGTGCACTGGAACGAGGTGCTCGCCGCGGCGACGATCATCGTCGTCCCGATCATCGTTCTGTACGCCGTCCTGCAGAGATACGTGAACGCCGGCCTGACCGGCGCGGTGAAGGGTTGATCAATGGCAACGGTTGAATTCGACGGGGTCACGAAGACCTTCCCGGACGGCTCGCGGGCGGTCGACGGGCTGAGCCTGAGCGCGCGCGACGGCGAGCTGGTCGTGCTCGTCGGCCCCTCCGGCTGCGGCAAGTCGACGACGCTGCGGATGCTGGCCGGGCTCGAGTCGGTCAGCGCGGGCGAGATCCGGCTCGGCGAGCGCGTGCTCAACGACGTCGAGCCGCAGCGGCGCGACATCGCGATGGTGTTCCAGAGCTACGCGCTCTTCCCGCACCTGTCGGTCGCGGACAACATCGCCTTCGGGATGCGCGCGCGCAGAGTGGCGAAGCCGGAGCGCGAGCGCCGCGTCGAGCAGGTCGCGGCGACGCTCGGCCTCACGCCGCTGCTGAAGCGCAAGCCGCGCGCGCTCTCCGGCGGCCAGCGCCAGCGCGTCGCGATGGCGCGCGCGATGGTCCGCGACGCGGCGCTGCTGCTGATGGACGAGCCGCTCTCCAACCTCGACGCGAAGCTGCGCGTGCAGATGCGGATGGAGGTCAGCCGGCTGCAGCGCTCGCTCGGCGTCACGACGCTGTACGTCACGCACGACCAGGTCGAGGCGATGACGCTCGCGGACCGGATCGCGATCATGCGCGACGGCGTGCTGCAGCAGTTCGCGACGCCGGAGGAGCTGTTCGAGCGGCCCGCGAACCTGTTCGTCGCGAGCTTCATCGGCAGTCCGGCGATGAACCTGTTCGAGGTCGAGCTGGCCGCGGGCGGCGACGGCGGCGGGGGCGCGCGTGGCGTGGTCGCGCGCGTCGGTGGGGAGGAGATCGCGCTGCCGGCGGCGCAGGCCGCGGCGGTCGCCGATCGCGTCGGCGGGCGCGTCGCGCTCGGCGTGCGGCCGGAGGATCTCGGCGACCCGGCCGCGCGGCCCGGCGCGCCGCGGATCTCCGGCGTCGTCAGCGGCACGGAGGTGCTCGGCTCCGAGGTGCTCGTGCACGTCGACGCCGACGCGCGGCCGGTCGCGACCGCCGACGTCGAGGCCGCGCGCGAGGCCGAGGACGGCACGCCGGCGCCGCTCGCCGGCAGCGGCAGCACGCTGATCGCGCGGCTGTCGACGCGCGCGGGGATCGGCGTCGGCGAGCGCACGCAGCTCGCGCTCGACCCGGAGCGGATCTACCTCTTCGACCTCGAGCGCGGGGAGACGCTGGCGACGCCGGCCGGCGAGCGCTCGCGCTTCGGGGTGGCGGCGGCAGGGGGCGCGGCGGCGGCCGGGGGCGGCGCGTGATCGCGCCGGCGCCGTCGCCGCTCGTCGCGCTCGAGCGGGCGCGCAGCTTCCACGACGGCCAGGCGGCGACGCCGCGGATGAGTCATCCGGAGGGGATCGCGGTAGCGTCGGACGGGACCGTCTGGTGCGGCAGCGAGACCGGCGAGCTGCACCGGATCTCGCCGGACGGGGGAGAGCGGCGCGTCGTCGCCAGCACGGGCGGCTTCCTGCTCGGCGTCGCCGTCGACGAGGCGCGCGGACGCGTGCTCGTCTGCGACGCCCACGCCGCGCTGCTGTTCGCCTATGACCGCGCGAGCGAGCGGCTGGAGCCGCTGGAGGCGACGCGCGGGCTGCTGGTGCAGCCCAACTTCATCGTCGTCGACGAGGCACGCGGCTGCCTCTTCGTCTCCGACAGCGCCACGCGCGAGGGCGCGCCGCGGCCGTCGATCTGGCGCTTCCCGCTCGACGGCGGACCGGGGCGGATCTGCGTGCCGGAGCCGCTGCACTTCGCCAACGGCCTGGCGCTGTCGCGCGACGGCGCGACGCTGTGGGTCGCCGAGACCTTCCGCGAGCGGGTCGTCGCGATCGCGCTCGACGCGGCCGGCGACGCCGCCGGCCCGGCGCGGATCGTCACCCAGACGCCGGGTGCGCTCCCTGACGGCCTCGTCGCGACGCCGGACGGCACGCTGCTGGTCTGCTGCTACGAGCCCTCGGTCGTGTTCGCGGTGGAGGCGGAGGCGGCGAGCGCCGAGCCAGGGGCGGCACCGCGGGACGCGCCGCCGCGGGTGCTCGTCGGGGATCCCTCCGCGCACCTGCTGTGCCGGCCGACGAACGGCGCGCTCGACCGCGCCGGCGACCTGCTGCTGGCGAACTTCGGCGGCTGGCACGTCACGCGCGTGCCGCTGCCGCGCGAGCCGCGCGGCGAGGCGCTCGATGCGTAGCGCGTCAGGCGAACAGGTCCGGCCGCACGCGTTCGAGCCGTTCGAGCACTTCGAGCACGCGGCGGAGGTGGACGCGCAGCGCGGCGGTCGCGCCGTCGACGTCGTCGTCGCGCATCGCCGCGACGAGTCGCGCATGGTCCTCGATCAGCTGCGGGAACGCCTCCGGCCGCTCGTTGAGCTTGCGCACGCGATCGAGGTGCGCGCGGCTGGGCGCGGCGACTCTGGCGACGGCCGGGAAGCCGCTGGCGTCGAAGATCCGCTGGTGCAGCTCGGTGTCGAAGACGCCGAAGCCGGGGATGTCGTCGCGCGCGATCGCCTCGCGCTGGCCGGCGATGTTGGCCGCGAGCGCGTCGAAGTCGAGCCGCTCGCGGTTGGCCATCGCGGCCTGCAGCGCGGCCACCTCGAGCGCCTCGCGCACGAACTGCGCCTCGCGCACGGCATGGCGGTCGATCGGCGTGACGAACGTGCCCGAGCGCGGGCGCACCGCGACGAGACCCTCGTCGGCGAGCCGCAGGATCGCCTCGCGCGCGGGCGTGCGGCTGACGCCCAGCTCGGCCGCGACGGCGACGTCGGAGAGCCGCGCGCCGGGCGGATAGCGCAGCTGGACGATGCCGTCCAGCAGCGTGGCGTAGAGCACGTCGCGCGCCTGGCGCGGAGCCTCCGGATTGCTGACCATAGTGATATATTACTCAAGGACCTGCGATGACGCTGCAGCTGGCGGAGATCCTGCTCGACCCCCAGCCGACGGCCGCGTGGCGGCAGTTGCGGCAGGTCGGCGTCGACCGCGCCGTCGGTGTGCTGCCGCGGCGGCTGAAGGACTGGCGCGGCGATGACGGGGAGGTCCCGTGGGGGCTGGCGCCGCTGTCGATCCTCCAGGGGATGGTCGAGGCCGAGGGCTTCTCGCTCGACGTGATCGAGGACAACCCGCCGATGGACCGCATCCGCCTCGGCCGCCCCGGTCGCGAGGAGGAGCTGGAGCAGTTCACGCTGCTCGTGCGCACGATGGGACGGCTCGGGATTCCGGTGCTCTGTTACAACTGGAGCGCGCTGCTGGGCTGGGTGCGGACGGAGCTGGCCGCGCGCGGCCGCGGCGGCGCGATCGTCGCCGGCTTCGACGCGCGCCGCTTCGAGGGCGCCGAGATCCCGCTGCGCGACGGCGAGGACGAGGCGGCGCTGTGGGAGAACCTGCGCTGGTTCCTGGAGCGGATCGTCCCCGTCGCCGAGGAAGCCGGCGTGCGGCTGGCGATGCACCCCGACGACCCGCCGCTGTCGCCGGTGCGCGGCGTGCCCCGGATCATGCGCTCGCTGGAGGCGATGGAGCGGCTGCTGGAGCTGCATCCGAGCGCCGCCAACGGCCTCACCTTCTGTCAGGGCAACGTCACGTTGATGACGCCTGACGTGCCGGCCGCGATCCGCCGCTTCGGCGCCAGCGGCCGCGTGCACTTCGTCCACTTCCGCGACGTGCGCGGCACGCCGGAGCGGTTCCTCGAGACGTTCCACGACGAGGGGCCGACCGACATGCTCGCGTGCATGCGCGCCTACGTGGCCAGCGGCTGCGACGGCGTGCTGCGGACCGATCACAACCCCCTGCTGGAAGGAGACACGGCCGGCGTCCCCGGCTACTCGGACCTCGGCCGGCTGCACGCGATCGGCTACGTGCAGGGCCTGCTGGAAGCAGCGACCGCAACACCCTGAACCGCACCACGGCGCCGCGTCGCGGCGCCCGCACCCGAGGAGAGAGATGTCCGTTCCCCTGCGCCGCGCGCTCGCGCCGGCGTTGGCCGCGCTTGCCTGCGCGGCCGGATCCGCCGTACCCGCATCCGCGGCCGACGCGCCCGCCACATCCGCCGCGCCCGCGGCCACCCCGAGACCGAGAGCCGGGCTGCCGCAGCTCGTGCGCGACCCCGACGGCGTCCCCGTCGTCGCGCGCTACGACGTCGCCGCCTATGGCGCCGACGCGAGCGGCGCAAGCGACGCCTCAGCAGCGATCCAGGCGGCGCTCGACGCGGCCGGCGCCGACGGCGGCGGCGTCGTCTGGATCGGCGCCGGCAGCTACCGCGTCGTGACGCCGCTGAGCGTCCCGAAGGGCGTCACGCTGCTCGGCAGCTGGCGCGACCCCGAGAACGGCGGCGGCCGCCGCGGCGCGGGGCAGACGGTGCTGCTCGCCGAGCCCGACCCGGCCGCGGCGACGCCGTTCCTGACGCTGATCGGCGGCGGCGGGATCCAGGGCATGAACGTCTACTACCCGGGGCAGAGCGCGGAGGCGCCGGTCGCGTACGCGCCGACGGTCCGCCTCGGCGGCAACGGCTCGCAGTTCGCCTCCGTCAAGCAGGTGACGCTCGTCAACCCGTACGAGGCGGTCCGCGCCGGCACCGACAACAACGAGCTGGGCGTGCTCAACGAGGTGCGCATCTCGCCGCTGGACAGAGGCATCACGATCGACTTCGCGACCGACGTCGGCCGCATCGAGGACGTCTCGATCTCGCCGCGCTGGTGGGCGAGCTGGGACGGCACCTCCGAGCGCCGCATCGCCGCGCACGCGCGCGAGCACGTGGTCGGCCTCGACATCGGTCGCTCCGACACGCAGTACGTGAAGGGGCTGGAGGTGACTGACGCCGCGATCGGCGTGCGGCTGCGGACCGACAGAGGCGTCACGGGCGACGTCACGACCTCCTCCTCGGGCCAGTACTCCGACCTGGAGCTGCGGCGCGTCGGCACCGGCATCAGCCTCCAGGACGTCAACACGATCGCCGTGCAGCTGACGCACGCGCGGATCGACGCCGAGCAGGTCGGGATCGAGACCGGCGACAGCTTCTCGCGCACGACCTTCAACTGCCAGGACTGCCGCGTCTCGGCGCCGTCCGGCACGCCCGTGCACCTCGCGGCCGGCTCCGACGGGACCGTCGGCCTCTACAACTCCTCGCTCGGTGCGGCGCAGGGTCCGGCGGCGGTCGTCGAGGGCGGCGCGCTGCAGCTCCAGCGCTCGCTCGTGCAGCGCCCCCGCCGCGGCGCGGCGATCGAGCTGCGGCCGGGCGCCGGCGCGCTCGACCTCGTCGACACCAACCTCGGCAGACGCGACGTGGCGGTCAGCGAGCCGGCGGCGCAGGTCGTCATCGACGCAGGCCTGCTGCCGCTGCAGCTGCGCCCGGCGCCCGACGCGCCGCGCCTGCCCGAGCTGCCGCGCCCGCGCGGCGGCGCGCTGATCGACGCGACGAGCGCGCCGTACGGCGCCGTCGGCGACGGCACGACCGACGCCACCGCGGCGATCCAGCGGGCGCTCGACGCGACCGCCAGAAGGGGCGGCGGCATCGCCTACCTGCCGGCCGGCCGCTACCTGCTGGCCGGGTCGCTGACGGTCCCCAGCGGCGTCGAGCTGCGCGGCGCGCAGATCACGCCGTTCCACACCAACGCGGCGGCGACGGTCCTGTACGTGACCGGCGGCGCCGGCAGAGCCGACGGCGCGGCGGCGATCACGCTGCAGGCGCGCGCCGGCGTCAGCGGGCTGCTGACGTGGTACCCGCAGCAGTCGGCCGACGCGGCCGTGGCCTATCCGTTCGCGGTCCGCGTCGCCGGCCGTGACGCGTGGGTGCGGATGGTCGACGTCGGCAACGCCTGGCAGGGCGTCGACGCGGCCAGCACGGACACGACCGGCCACCAGCTCGACTGGGTCGTCGGCGCACCGCTGAAGACCGGGATCGCGCTCGGCCGCTCGCAGGGCGGCGTCGTGCGGCGGACGCACTTCAACCCGCACTTCTGGTTCCGCACCAGCGGCACGACGCTGCCCGGCGCGCCCGCTGACTGGGACGCGATGATGGCGCTCTTCTTCAAGATCATGAAGATCCAGGACACGAACCTGGACTCCTTCCTGCTCGGGTCGGCGCGCAACGAGGTGATCGACCAGGCGTTCGCGTACCGCCAGAAGGTCGGCGCCCGCTTCGTGCGCCAGGACGGCAGAGGGTTCGAGGGGCTGCTGTACGGCTTCTGGATCGACGCCGCGGTCGACTCGTACGTGGTCGAGGCGACCGGACCGCGCGGCTTCGACTGCGTCAACTGCGACGCGGGCGCGATCCCGTGGGGCTTCGACGCGAGCAGAGGCGAGATCCCGACGCCCGACCCGGGCACGTTCAGCGAGTCGTACCTGCGGATGGAGCCGGGGGCGGGGGCGGCGTCGAACGCGCGCTTCTACAACTTCGGCGGCAACGCCTTCAACTGGAACCCGTTCAGAGGCGTCGTCGTGCGCGACGGCTCGCTCGATCTCGTGCAGGCGGCGTTCACCGCCAACCCGCGTGACGACGGCGGCGCGCTGCAGCTGCTCGGCGGCAAGACCGACGCGGTCGCGCTGAGCTTCAACCGCGTCGGGCGGATAGCGCCCGACAACGTCACGTTCCTGCACCAGCCGGTCTGGACCGACGTGCACGTGGCGGCCGGCGTGAGACACGCGCTGGTGGCGGGCGCGGTCGCGCGCGAGGGCTTCAAGGGCGTGCTGCAGTCGAGATCGCCGCTGGTGCGCGTGCGCGGCGCGGTCGTGGTCAGATGAGCGGCGCGGGGAGGACCCTGCGCCGGAGCGCGGCGGTGCTGGGGGCGGTGGTCGCTGTGGCGGCCGCCGCCGGCGGCGCCGGCGCCGCGACGGCGGCGGCTGCGCAGCCGACCCAGTTCGTCGCGAAGCTGTACACGGAGGGGCTCGGGAGGATCCCGGACCAGGCCGGCTGGGCCGACGCGATGTCGTTCTTCGACGTCAACGGCTGCTCTGCCGCCACCTTGAAGACGAAGGGCCAGCAGATCTTCGGCTCGCCCGAGTACGCCGGACTGGGGTACGCGAACGCGGCGAAGGTGCTGACGGCCTACCGCGCGATCCTCAGCACAGAGCCCGATCAGGTCGGCTACGACAACGCCGTCGC
Source organism: Conexibacter stalactiti (assembly GCF_033542075.1). Lineage (NCBI taxonomy): Bacteria > Bacillati > Actinomycetota > Thermoleophilia > Solirubrobacterales > Conexibacteraceae > Conexibacter > Conexibacter stalactiti. The sequence goes on along the minus strand of NZ_JAWSTH010000026.1, from coordinate 27,014 downwards.
GGCGCTCGACAGCGGCTATGCGTTCGCGTCGTTCGTGACCGACCTGTTCGACAGCGCCGCGTTCAGATCGGCGGCGTCGACGATCTGCACCGCCGACCAGGGCTACGGCTGGGGCGGCAACGACGCGCCGACCGCGCCGCTCGGCGGCAGGGGCTTCTCGGGCACGCAGGCGGCGCTGCAGGCGGCGATCGACGCGACGCCGGCCGGCGGCACGCTGGCGCTGGCGCCGCGCGCGGTCGTGCGGCTGACGGGGACGCTGTTCGTGAAGGCGGGGGTGACGCTGACGACGACCGGCGCGCCCGACGTGAACCACTACGCGAACATGGGCCGGCTGGTGCGCCAGCCGGGCTGGAGAGGCGTGTCGGTCGTGCTCAACCCGGGCGCGCGGCTGGAGCACGTGTGGGTCTCGGGCGCGCGGGCGCGCGAGAGCGGCTACGACCGCGAGCGCTACAGCGTCCAGGTCCACGGCGGCGTCGGCGCGGGCGTCGTCGGCAGCCGCGTCGACAACCCGTCGGGGGCGTCGAGCATCCGCGCGCTCGGGACGGCCGACGGCTTCCCCTGCACCGACATGGAGGTGACGGGCAACCTCGTCGAGAGCTACACGGCCGACTACTTCTCCGTGCGGCAGACCGACGGCATCAGCGTCGGCTGCGAGGACACGACGATCACCGGCAACAGCGTGATCGACGCGACCGACGTGGCGTTGATCGTCTTCGCCGTCTCGCCGACCGTCGCGCAGGCGTCGCAGGTGAGCGGCAACACGATCGTCGCCGCCGGCCACAACGCCAACGCCGCGCTCGGAGCGGACCCGTGGATCTGCACGGCCGGTCCGGACGGGCCGGGCGTCGCGAGCCGCAGCCTGGCCGGCATGAACATGACGAGAAACACCTTCTGGACCGGGTCGCGGACCTACTTCCAGATCGGCATCTCGGTCGGCACGCGCGAGTGGTTCCCGAGCAACGGCTGCAACGCCACCGGCGGCTCGTTCACCGCCAACGGCACCGGCAGCGGCAGCGCTCGGGTCGGCACGGGGATCGCCGTCTCCGGCGTGCTGAGAACGACGGTCACGGGCAACAGCCCGACGATCACGCTCGTGCCGGGCGTCAACACCTGCCCGAGCCACGCCGTCGGCGCCTCGGTCAGAGACGGCTACGCCTCCGGCACGATCCAGAGCTACACCGACGCGCTCTACTTCGGCTGCATCTATTGGCCGACGTGAGCTGACGCGGGCGCCGGAGCACGCGGCGGCGCGCGGGATGTCCGCGCGCCGCCCCTCAGCGCGCCGGGCGCGGCGGCTCGCCGTGGAAGTAGTCGACGACGCTCGCGCGTTCGACGATCGCGTCCTCGGCTTCGTCACCGGTGTAGAGCGCGACCTTGCCGCTGTCCGGGTAGGCGGTCCCGGTCGGCAGCACGACCTCGGACCACATCAGCAGCCGCACCGGCTCGTCGGAGTCGTTGCGCAGCTCGTGCGCGCCGTCGGGGCCGGTCGGGAAGAAGAGCAGGTCGTGCGGGGAGAGCCGCTCCTCGCCATCGGGCGTGCGCACCGTCGGCCGGCCCTCGAGCACGAGCGCCCACTCCTCCTCGCCGTACTCGTAGTGATAGGGGCAGACCGCCTGGCCGGGTGGCAGCACGTACAGCGAGGCGCTCGTCCGCCGCGCGCCGAGCGCTTTGCCGAAGCGTGCCATCCCGGCTCTGAACCCGTCCGGGTCGGCGGGGTCCCAGTCGAGCGGCAGGTCGTCTGCGAGGTTGACGCGGGGCATGGACGCGAGCATGCCCGCAGGCGCGGACGGCGACGCGGGCTGCGGCCGGGCGCGCGGGGACGGCAGCCGGGTCGCTCACCCGCTCGGCGTCGCGCCGTCACCCCGCCGCGACGTCGAGCACCACGCGGCCGACGCTGCGCCGCGCCTCGATGCGGCGATGCGCGGCCGCGATCTCCGCGAGCGGGAAGCGGTCGAAGATTGGCGGCGGCAGGAGCGTGCCCGCCGCCACGGCGGCCCACGCGGCGCGCGCCGTCGCGATGCCGGGGGTGGAGGCGCCGGCGATCGACTGCCGGCGGCGGTAGAACGAGGGCACGTCGAAGCGCGCCTCGCCCGCGCCCTGCGCGCCGCAGGTGACGAGCCGGCCGAGGTCGGCGAGCGCCTCCAGCGACGGCTGCAGCAGTCCCTCGCCGAGGACGGTCGCGACGACCACGTCGACCCCCTCGCCGCCGCTCCAACGGCGGACCGCCCGCGCCCACTCCGGACGCGTGTAGTCGAAGACGGCATCGGCGCCGAGCGCGTCGCGGCAGCGCTCCAGCTTCTCGTCGGACCCGGCGGCCGCCGCGACGGTCGCGCCGAGCGCCTGCGCGACCCGCACCGCGGCGATGCCGACGCCGCTCGCCGCCGAGGTCACCAGCACCCGCTCGCCCGGCCGCACGGCGGCCGTCTCGGCGACCAGCGCCCAGGCGAGCGGATAGGTCAGCGCCATCGCCGCCGCCTCCCCGTCGGGGATCTGCGGCGGCACGGGGACGACGTTGCCCGCCGGCACCGCCACCAGCTCCGCCTGGCCGCCGTGGCGGTGGAGGCCGACGACCTGCGGTCGCGCGCAGACGCCCGCGCCGCCCAGGCAGAGACGGCAGGCGCCGCAGGCGACGCCCGCGACGACCGCCACCCGCTCGCCGACCGCGACGCCCGCGGCCTCCTCTCCCAGCGCGGCCACGACCCCGACCGGGTCCTGCCCGAGCACGTGCGGGAGTGCGACGCGGTGACCGGCGCCCGACCGCACCCGCAGGTCGAGCGCGGCGGTGGTGACGGCTCTGACCGCCACCACCACCTCGCCCCGGCCGGGGAGCGGGTCCTCCAGCTCGCCGTGCTCCAGCGCGGAGGCGTCCCCGAAGCGCCGCAGGACGACGGCGCGCACTACCTGCGGATCCAGGCCGGGGAGGGAGGCCCCCAGCGGTTGGCCGGCTCCTCCAGCGGCCACGTCTTCGGCCGCTGCGGCACGTCGACGTGCCACGGGCGCGGGTCGAAGTAGCCGAGCGCCTCGTCGAGCATCGTGTCCAGCTCCGCGATCAGCTCGATCAGGTGGCCGTCGGCGTCGTGGTAGTAGACGAACAGGTTGTGCCCGGCGCCGTGACGCCCCGGCCCCCACACGACCGGGATGCCCTCCTGGCGCAGCAGGTCGCATGCGTCGCCGAGATGCTGGAGGTCGCGCAGCTGGTAGGCGATGTGATGGACCGTGCCCGGGTCGGCGGCCGAGCGGAAGAAGTTCATCGCGTGGTGGTCGGCGTTGCAGCGCATGAACAGCGCCAGGTCGCCGATCCAGTCCGACGTGCGGAAGCCGAGCACCTCGCCGAAGAACGTCTCCATCGTGCGCGGCTGCTGGACGCGCCGGGCGACGTGCCCGAGCTTGTGCGGCGCGATCCCGTTGCCGCGCGCCGGGGCGTTCGGAGCGAGCGCCGGATCGGGCGCCAGCACGAGCCGCAGCCCGTTGCCCTCGGGGTCGTCGAAGTCGATCGCCTGCACGACGCCCGGCTCGGGGTCGGAGCTGACAGCGGCGGTGACGCCGTGGCCGGCCAGCTCGCGCACGACCTCCTCGACCGAGGATCCGGGCGCGAGCACCAGGCTGACCCGCTCCAGGTGCGCGCGCGAGCCGGCGCGCACCCGCAGGGAGGGCAGGTCCCGGCCGGTCCCGAGGTAGACGGCGCCGTCCTCGCGCGCCACCTCGACCAGCCCCAGGACGCGCTCGTAGTGCGCGACCAGGGCCTCGACGTCCGGGGTCTCGAGGCTCGACGAGCCGATGCGGGAAACGTTCATCGCTTGCTTTCTGTCAGCGTCGTCTCGAGGCGGCCCAGCTGGTCCACCTCGACCACGACGAGGTCGCCTGGTTGGAGGAACTGCCCGGAGCCCTTCCCGACGCCCGCGGGGGTTCCGGTCGCGATCACGTCACCGGGCTCGAGCGTCATCACCGACGAGAGGTGCTCGACGATCTGCCGGAAGCCGAAGACCATGTCGCGGGTGCTGCCGTCCTGCTTCAGCTCGCCGCCGACCCACGTGCGGATGCGCAGCGCCGCGGGCTCCGCGACGAACGCGGCCGGCGTCAGCCACGGCGCCATCGGCTTGAAGCCGTCATGGGCCTTGCCGACGACCCAGTCGTTGCCGACCGCGGGCCGTCTCGGGCCCGTCCAGTCGCGCACCGAGAGGTCGTTGACGATCCCGTAGGCGCCGATCGCGGCGTCGGCCTCGGCGCCGGCGACGTCGCGGGCGCGCCTGCCGATCACGATCGCGACCTCGCCCTCCCAGTCGACCTGCTCGGCACCGCGCGGGAGCGCGACCGTCGCGCCGGAGGGGACGAGCGTGGTCGTCGGCGGGACGACGAAGCTGTACGGCCACTGCGCGGGCTTGGAGCGCATCTCCTCGACGTGCGCGCGGTAGTTGGAGCCGATGCAGATCAGCTTGCGCGGGAACCGCAGCGGCACGTCCAGGGCCGGCGGCGGCGCCGCGACCGACGGCGCGCCGCTCGCGAGCGCGTCGCCGATCGCGGCGACCGCCGCCGCCCAGTCGTCGAACAGCTCCAGCATCGAGCCGGCCGCGCCCGCGCCGAGCAGCGCACGCAACGGCGTCACGCCTCCGGCGTGGCCGACGACGACCTCGAAGCCGTCCCCGGCCGCCGCCGTCGCGAGCCTGAACGGCGCGCTCACGCGGCCGGCCCCCGCCGCGCCGCGGCGTCGAGCGCCGCGCCGCTGTAGCCGGCGACGCGCTTGTAGCCGTCGAGCAGCTCCTGCATCTCGTCGGCGCCGATCACGTCCTCCAGCCGCTCGAACGGCCGGTCACCGGTCAGGCGCGCGACCTCCTCGATCAGGAAGTCCGGCGGCTGCGTGCGGTTGCGCAGCACGATCGCGTTGACGCGCTCCAGCCGCTCGTCCTCGTAGGCGCGCAGCGCGTCCGTGATCGGCGTGCCGCCGGCGAGCGCGTCGGCCAGCACGCGCGCGTCGACGATCGCCTGCATCGCCCCGTTGGAGCCGCGCGGGATCATCGGATGGGCGGCGTCGCCGGCGAGCGCGACCCGCTCGAACGCCCAGCGGTCGACCGGGTCACGGTCGGACATCGGGTACTCGTAGACGACGTCAGCGTCCTCGATCAGCTGCGCGACGTCGAGCCACTCGAAGCGCCAGGAGGCGAACGGCTCGATGAAGTCGGCGATCCTGCCGGGGGCGCTCCAGTCGACCTCGCCGCGGTGCGGGTCGCGGATCTCCGCGACCCAGTTGACGAGCTGGTTGCCGGCCTCGTCGACGTCGTCGCGGATCGGATAGACGACCATCTTCCCGGGGTCGACCGTTCCGACCCGGCAGTGGCTCCCGCCCGACAGGAACGGCTGGCGGCGGGTCACGCCGCGCCACATGTTCACGCCGGAGAAGACCGGCTCGCCCTCGTCGGGATAGAAGGCCCGGCGCACGCGCGAGTGGATGCCGTCGCAGCCGATCACGGCATCGGCCCGGCGCTCCGGGAGCGCCGCGCCCGAGACCGTGTCGGCGAACTGCGCCGTCGCGCCGTCGGCGTCCTGCTCGACCCCGGTGCAGGTGTGCCCGAGCACGAGCGCCTCGGCACCCAGCCGCTGCCGCACCGCGTCGACGAGCAGCTCGTGCAGGTCGCCGCGATGGATCAGGAACTGGCGCCAGTCCTCCGGGGCCGGGTCGCGGTGGATCAGCTGCCCGAAGCGGTTGAAGAAGCACGACTCGCGGAAGGCGACCGCGCGCCGCTGCACCTCGCCGAGCAGGCCGAGCCCCGCCAGCACCTGCGTCCCGTGCGGAAGCAGCGAGATGCCGACGCCGAGCGGGCGCAGCTCCGGAGCGGACTCGTAGACCTGGCAGCGGACGCCGCGCTCGTGCAGGCAGAGCGCGAGCGTCAGCCCCGCGATCCCGCCGCCGACGATCACTGCCTCGCGCTGCTGCTCAGGCTGCATGCCGTTCCTCCTGCGCGTCGATCAGGTCGTAGAACTCCGTCGCGAGCGACCCCTGCAGCTCGTAGAGCGCGGGGTCGCTGAACGACCGCGGCCGTGGGAGCGTGACGTCGACGCGATGCGCGATCCGGCCCGGGTTCGACCGCATCATGTAGATCGTGTCCGCGAGGAAGGCCGCCTCCGACATGTCGTGCGTGATGAAGAGGACGGTCACTCTGCTCGTCTGGCAGATGCGGACGGTCTCCTCGCGCAGCGCCTTCGCCGAGATCTCGTCGAGGTGGCTGAACGGCTCGTCCATCAGCAGCAGGTCGGGCTCGACGGCCAGCGCGCGGGCGATGCCGACGCGCTGCTGCATCCCGCCCGAGAGCCGCAGCGGGTACTCACGCAGGACCGACGTGAGGCCGACCAGCTCGAGCTTCTGCTCGACCCGCTCCTTCCACAGCGCCTTCGGCACCGACCGGCTCTGGAGCGCGAACTCGATGTTCTGGCGGACGGTCAGCCACGGCAGCAGCCGCGCGTTCTGGAAGACGTAGGCGGTCTCGAGCGGCCGCTCGCGACGAGCGGCGACGATTCTTCCGCTGGTCGGCGCGACCAGCCCCGCGACGACGTTCAGCAACGTCGACTTGCCGCAGCCCGACGGCCCGAGGATGACGGAGATCGTCTCCCTCGGGATCGTCAGCGAGATGTCCTCCAGGACCTTCTGCGGCTCACGGCGGCCGGTGTCGAACGCGACGTCCAGGCCCTCGATCTCGAGCACGGCGTCGGTGGCCATCACACTCCTCCCTTCGGGCGGCGCGTGCCGCTCGACAGGCCCGTCGGCATCCAGCGGAACGCGTACTTGCGCGCCGGGCCGATGATCGCGTTCTCGATCACGATGATCACGATCGCGAACGTCGCCGTCCACGCGAAGACCTGGGTCATGTTGAACTGCGCGTACCAGTACTCGAAGATCGACCCGACGCCGTTGGGCAGGCCGAAGACCTCGACGATCAGCACGATCTTCCATGCGAGCGCGAAGCCGTAGCGAATCGAGCTGAAGATGTAGGGGCCCAGGTGCGGGATGTAGATGCGCCGCCACACCTGCCGGCGCGAGGCGCCGAAGACGTTGGACATCGACACGAGGTCGCGATCGACCGCCTTCGTCCCCTCCCACATCGAGACGACGATGTAGGGGAGGATGTCGATCGTCACGACGAAGATGCCGCTCCACTCCGTGACGCCGAACCACATGATCGCCAGCACGACCCAGGCGACCGCCGGGATCGCGAGGCCGGTCGTGACGATCGGCTTGAAGAGGCCCTCGGCATTCGCCGAGATCCCCATCAGGATCCCGATCACGCAGCCGAGCGCCATCGCGAGGCCGAAGCCGATCACGATCCGCTGGAGCGTGACGAGCAGGTAGGACCAGCCGGTCTTGCCGAGCGGGTCGGTCGTCGTGAAGTTCTCCCAGATCGTCGCCGCGATCTTCTGCGGCGTGGGCATCATCTGGGGGTTGTCGATCACCAGGGCCAGCACCCACCAGCCGAGGATGAGGCCGCCGACCGCGATCGTCGCCAGCAGCGTCGAGCGGCCGGACTTCGGCAGGCTCGGACGCAGCCGGCGGACGAGCGCCGCCGGCGTGAGGCCGGGCGCGGGCCCGCCGGGCGCCGCCCCGCCGGAGGCGGGGGCGACGCTCGGGTTCGAGGATGCGGAGCTCACGTCTCTGTCCTCACCCTCCGACGATCTGGCAGGCCGGGCTGTCCGGCTGCTCGGCGCAGTAGAGGACGCCGTCGGGCAGCTCCTCCAGCACGCCCGTGGCGACCGCGTCCTCGAGGAATCTCAGCTCGCTTCTGACGCGCTCGGGACCCATGTCGGAGTCGTAGAGCGGCCCGTCGGCGATCAGCTTCACCAGCTCGGCCTGGTCGGCCGCGGTTCTGAGCCCGAGGTCGGGGCCGTATCTGGCGACGACCTCCTCGGCGTTCGCCGCGATGAACTCGTTGGCGCTCTTGAACACCTGCACGAGCGCGGCGGCCGTCGCCGGCTCCTTCTCCAGCATCTCGTCGCGCACCGTGACCCCGCTCAGCATCAGCGGCTGCCCGGCGGTCTCCTCCCAGATCTTCGTCATCGGCCCGTAGACGACCGAGTACTCGTCGGGCTTGGCGAGCAGCGGCACGTCGAGCGTCGGGAACAGCGCGATCGAGTCGACCTGCTCGCGGTCGAGCAGCGTCGGCAGCACCTGCGGGTCGGAGTAGACCTGCTCGAAGTGGGTCAGGTAGTCGACGCCCGGGTCCTCCTTCATCAGCACCTGGAGCTGGCGCGAGGTCGTCGAGCCGGCGCCGATCTGGCCGTGCTTGGTGCCTCTGAGGCTCGCGATCGTCGCGTCCTCGCCGGCGCGCGCGTAGATCGACGTCATCTGGTTGAACAGCGGGCTGACGACCGTGATGTCGACGCCCTCGGCGCGCGACAGGGCGACGTCGATCGGCGCGCCGAACGACATGTCGATCCGGCCGGCCAGGAACAGCATGCCGTCATCCTTGTCGCCGACCTTGATCATCTCGACGTCGAGGCCCTCTCTTTCGAAGAAGCCCTCTTCGCGTGCGACGGCCATCAGGATCGCCGAGGCGCCCCCGATCGTCTCGGGGATCTTCAGGGTGCGGGAGGAGACGTCCTCGGCAGCCGTCGCCGTGGCGCCCGAGCCCGTGCTCGTCTGCTCGTCCGCGCCGTCCGACGCCCCGCAGCCGGCGCCGGCAAGCGTCAGCGAGCAGGCGACAGCGGCGAGGACGGACGCGCGAGGACCGCGTGACCCGGTGATGCGGCGGACGAACCGGCCCGCGCTGTGACTATCGCTTCTCATCGTCCCTCCGTCGTGTTGGAGAACAGGACCACCGCGCTTCATGACTCGCTGGCACTGGCGAGGTTCGCCAGTCCGGGGGGTGAGACCAGGCCGAGAAGTCGGCAGGCGTTTCCGGCGAACACCTGAGCGGCGTCCGCCGGCGCGAGGTTCGACTCGACGAACTTCACGCCGCCAGCGGGCGGGAAGTACGGGTAGTCGGTCGCGAAGAGGAGTTGGTTGACGCCGTACAGCTCGATCGCCAGGCGCAGCCCGCCGGGCGACTCCGAGACGGTGTCGGTGTAGAAACGGTGGAGGTACTCGCGGATCGGGCGCTCCATCTGCCAGCGCCCGAGGCTGCGGTAGACGTCGACGCGGTCGACGAGGTAGGGCAGCGTGCCGCCCAGGTGCGGGTGGACGAAGCGGATCTCGGGGAAGCGGTCGAGCACGCCGCCGACGATCAGCGAGAGCGCCGCGACGGTCGTGTCGAACATGTACGAGAGCGGGTGCTCCATCGCGTAGTCGGCGATCCGCGCGACCGGCTGTGCGTGTGTCGGGTGCAGGAAGACCGGCACGCCCAGCTCCTCGACGCGCGCGTACAGCGGCCACAGCTCCGGGTCGGCGATCGAGCCGCCGGCGACGTTGGAGTGCAGCAGCAGTCCGCTCAGGCCAAGCCGCTCGACGGCGTCGTCGAGCACGTCGACGGCGGCGTCGGCGTCCTGCGTCGGCACGACCGCGAGGCCGTGGAAGCGGGACGGGTGGGTCCGCTGCGCGCGCGCCAGCTCCTCGTTGTAGAGGAGGCAGACCTCGCGTGCGTCGGCGACGTCGAGCGCGGCCACGTCCGCGGCGATCACCGGGCTCACGACGGCGGCGTCGATGCCGTTCTCGTCCATGATCTCGAACTGCCGATCGAGGTCGACGAAGTCGCGGTTGTAGTGCCACACGACGCCCTCGCTCGGCTCGAACACGTAGCCGTCCTCGTGGCGGCGCCAGAGCGGGTAGGCGCGGCGGCCGAGCAGCGCCTCGCAGACCGCGCGCGGGTACCAGTGCCACTGGCAGTCGACGACCGGGCCGCGGTAGGCGGCGCGCACGCCCGGCTCCTCGGTCCGGATCGTCTGGTTCTGAAACGACGACCCGCCGCTCATGCGACGGTCCCGCCGAGCGCCGCGCCGGGCGCGTCGAGGTCGGCGCCGAGGCCGAGCGCGGCCGCCAGCTCGGCGGCCGTCGCGGAGGCGGCCGAGATCACCGGCAGGCCGAGCTGCTGCTCCAGCGCGCCGAGCGCGGCGAGCGACGGCATCTGCACGCAGGCCGAGGCGACGACGACGTCGACCCCGTCGAGCGCGAGCCGCTCGGCGTGCTCGGGCAGTCGCATCGGGTCGAGCCGGCCGACTGCGACGTTGTCGGTCACGGCGAGGCTGACGGTGCTCGCGACCTCGCAGCCGTGGCTCTCGATGTAGGCCGCCACCTGCTCGGTCAGCGCGGGCGCGTACGGGGTGATGATCGCCGCCCGCTTCGCGCCCAGCCGCTCCAGCGTCCGCACGAGCGCGCCGGCGCTGCTGACGATCGGGGCGTCGCAGCCGTTGTCGCGGGCGATGCCGGCGAGGCGGGCCTCGATCTGCTCGTGCGCCCCGTGGCCGCGCGCCATCACCGCGACGAGGCAGGCGTAGACGAGCGCGTCGACGCGCGCGTCCGCCAGCTCGGCGGCGCAGCGGTCGCTGGCGGTGACCATGCGGTCGAGCGACTCGGGATCGACTCTGTGCAGCACGGCGCGGCTGGAGTGGAAGGTCAGCCGCCCGCCCGCGACCGCGCCGGCGAGCATCCGCGGTACCTCGGTCTCGATCGTGACGTTCGAGCTGGGGACGATCAGGCCGACCCGCTGCGGAGCGGTCGCGCTCATGCCGTGACCTTCAGCTCGTCGACGACGATGTCGCCGTCGACGACGATCGGCCGCCCGTCGAGGAAGAGCGAGCAGTTGCGCATCGGCACGTCGACGTGGCAGAGCGTCTCGTTGGGCCCGCCCAGCTCGCCGTTGGGGCCGGTCGAGAACAGCACGTTGCCGTAGAAGGAGCGGCCGTGCATGCCCATCCCGCGGCGGTCGGCCGCGAGCGTCTCCCAGCGCGCCGTCTCCAGCATCCCCCAGCCGATGTGCGAGATGCCGTACGCGTTCGGGTCGTCGAAGCCCTCCATGTAGGCGCGCAGGAGGTCGGCGTCGAGCGCGCCGTCGATCCGCACGATCCTGCCGGCCTCGATCGTCAGCTCGATCGGCGTCTGCACGTAGCTCTTGAACGGGAAGACGATGTCGCCCGGCGCGATCACGACCGTGCCGTCGACGCCGTCGTCGGCGCCGCCGGTGAAGAGGAAGCCCGACGGCCAGTGGTCCCAGCGCCCCGGCGTGTCGGTGTAGCCGTACTGCGTGATCACCGGGTATGTGCCGAGCCTGTAGGTCACGTCGCTGCCGTGGCGGTTGGTGAAGCGCAGCTCGCGCGCGGCGCCGAGCAGCTCGGCGCCGGCCTCGACCCGCTCCCGCAGCCGTCTGGTCGGCGCCATCTGGCGCAGGTGCTCGATCGGCTCGATGCAGAGCAGCACCTTGACGCCGGCCTCCTGGATCTCCTTCTGCTCCCGGCTGAACAGCAGGAAGATCGTGTCGACGACGAGGTCGACCCGCTTCAGCGCCTCGATCGCCGGCCGGTTGCCGGCCAGCGGCGTCGCGCCGACCTGCCAGGCGCCGACCTCGCCGTCGAGGCTGGAGTCGACATGGGGCAGTCGCACGTTGAAGCCGACCGCGCCGAGCTGCTCGGCGGCGGCGAGGAAGGCGTCGACGTACGCGGTCCGGTTGGCGCCCTGCGAGAGGACGGCGATCGTGTCGCCCTCGCCGATCCCGCACAGCGCCAGCTCCTCGCGGCAGAGGTCGGTGAACGTCGGTACTGGCATGCCTGCTCTCTCTCGTGTCAGCCCGCAGCGAGCGTGGCGGGCGGGATGTCGAAGGTCTCGGCGAGCAGCGTTCGCAGCGCTGCGATGAACTCGTCGCGGCGGTCCCACGGCACCATGTGGCCGGCGCCGGCGACGGCGACCACCGGCGCGGCCGGGTTGGCGGCGGTGAGGTCACTTGCGTCCGCGGGCGTGACGACGGGGCTGTCGGCGCCGCGGATCACCGCCGCGGGGGCGGGCACGTCCGGCCAGATGGCGAAGAAGTCCTCCTCGGCGAAGCGCGCGTGGCTCTCCAGCACGGCGGCCTCGTCGCAGGTGCGCAGCCAGCGGGCGCGCAGCGCCAGCTCGGCGCGCGGCCAGGCCGGGTAGTGGCGGGCGACCGCGTCGGCGGTCGTGCCGGCGCGCCCCTCGGCCAGCTGCTGCACGAAGGCGGCGCGCGGCGTCGGGTAGCCGCCGCGGCCCGGCCCGCTCAGCGGCGGGTCGATCGCGATCGTGCCGGCGAGCGCGACGTTGCCGCGCACCGCGACCGCGGCGGCGATGCGCGCGCCGAGCGAGTGGCCGAGCAGCAGCGGGCGGTCGAGGCCGAGCGCGTGGACGGTCGCCTCCACGTCGCCGGCGTAGTCGTCGAGCGCGTAGGAGGCGGCCGCGTCGGAGAGCCCGCGGCCGCGCAGGTCGAGCACGACCGGGCGCACCACGTCGCGCAGCTCGGCGACGACGAAGTCCCACGTCACAGCGGGGCTGGTGATGCCGGGCAGCACGACCAGCGGGGGACGGTCGCCGCCGTAGTCGAGCGCGTGCAGGCGGACCGTGCCTTCGACCCAGGCGCTCGCGGCGCCGAGCGAGCGCAGCTCGGCGAGATGGCCGTCGTCGAAGCGGCGCGTCTCAGCGGACATGCGCCGCCGCTCCCGCGTCAGCGAGGTAGGAGAGCGCGTCGTCGAGCGCGACGACGTCGCCGTACTTCGCGTCGATGTCGAACAGGTTCGCGTCGTGCGGCCCGCTCGCGCGGTCGCCGACGCACTCGCGCGGGACCAGCACGTTGAAGCCGTGCTGGACGGCGTCGACGACGCTCGCGCGGACGCAGCCGCTCGTGGTCGCGCCGCAGACGAGCAGCGTGTCGACGCCCTGGGCGACGAGCACGCTCGCGAGGCCGGTGCCGAAGAAGGCCGAGGCGCCCTTCTTCACGATCAGCGGATCGGCCGGGCGCCGCGGGAGCCGCGGGTCGAGCGCGACCGCCTCGCTGCCTTCGCGCAGCGAGGCCAGCCCGGGCGCCTTGCGCAGCCAGGCGCAGGCGCCGCCGGCGTCGGCCTTGTCGTAGGCGATCACGGTGAAGACGACCGGCGCGCGGACGGCGTGCGCGGCGTCGACCAGGCGCACCGTCGCAGTGACCTCAGCGGTCAGGTCGGCGCCGGTCGCGAACGCCGGCTCGGTGAATCCGCGGCTGAGGTCGACGACCACGACGGCGGGTCGCGAGCCCCGCTCGGAGCGGGCTCCGAAGCCCGCTCGCTCGTACGTTCGCTGCACGGTCTCTCCTGGCATGGCGGCCACATTAGGCCCGCCCCCATGCCCAACTCAAAGACCGATCTCCTACCGACCCATAGGCGTCTCCTATGGGCTTTGATCTCCTGGAAATACGCCTTTGCACGGACGTTTCGCGGCAGTAGGCTGCGCCCGCATGAAGCTCGGGCAACTGCGGTACTTCGTCGCGCTCGCGGACACCGGATCGTTCACGCGCGCCGCCGCCGTCACCCACGTCGCGCAGCCGTCGCTGTCCCAGCAGATCCGCGCGCTGGAGGCCGAGCTGGGCGGCGAACTGGTCGAGCGTCACGCCCGCGGGATCCGGCTGACCGCCGCCGGCGCCGCCTTCCTACCGGAGGCGCGCGCGGCGGTCGACGCGAGCGACCGTGCGCGCGACGCCGCGCTGCAGGAGCTCGGCCGCACCCCCCGCACGATCGACATCGTCACCGTCCGCTCGCTCGCGATGACGGTCGTGCCGCAGACGATCGAGCGCTGGTACCGCAAGCACCCGGAGTTCCTGATCCGGCTGCACGAGTACTCCAGCTCCCCGCAGACCGAGCGGGCCGCGCTCGCCAGCAGCGGCCGGCTCGGGATAGGCCCGATGCCGGTCACCTGGTCGGGCCCGGTGCGATCGCTCGGCTGGGACGAGCTCGTCGCGATCGTCCCCGTCGACGATCCCGGCGCGGCGTTCGATCCGATCGAGCTGGCCTCGCTGTCGGAGCGCAGCTGGGTCCTGTACGAGCGCAACCACGGGCTGCGCTCCGTCACCGACGCCGCCTGCGCGGCGGTCGGCTACATGCCGCGCCCGGCGGCGGAGACCGGGCAGATCGAGACCGCCGCCCGGCTCGCCGCGTCGGGACTCGGCCCCAGCCTCGTGCCGCGCCACACGGTGCCGCGGGATCTCGAACCGGCCGTGCGACTGCTCGACCCGCCGCTGATGTGGGAGGTCGCCGCCTACTCGCGCACGACCTGGCCGCGCTACGTCGACGCTTACCTGGACCTCTTCCGCGGCACCGCGCTCGACCGTGTCCCGCCCGAGCAGATCCAGCACGTCTCGCCGAGCGAGTTCGCGGCCACCGACGAGGAGTGACGCCGGAGCAACGACCGCAAAGAGATCAGCCGGCCATCCGCCCAGCGCACGCCGCGCTCATCGAGCCGCCGCACTCACCCAGCCGCCGCACCCGCTCCGGCGACCGCCTCCGCGATCTCGGCGCCCAGCTCGGCGGTCGTGCCGCTGCCGCCGAGGTCGGGCGTCAGCGGCGCCTGCTCGGGACCGCGGGCGAGCACCTGCTCGATCGCGGCCAGCACCGCGGCGCCGGCGGCGTCGTGGCCGAGGTGGTCGAGCATCATCGCCGCGCACCAGATCTGGCCGATCGGGTTCGCGATCCCCCTGCCGGCGATGTCGGGCGCCGAGCCGTGGACCGGCTCGAACAGGCTCGGGAACCGCCGCTCGGGGTTGATGTTGGCGCTCGGCGCGATCCCGATCGTGCCCGCGCAGGCCGGCCCGAGGTCGGAGAGGATGTCGCCGAAGAGGTTGGAGGCGACGACGACGTCGAACCAGTCCGGGTGCAGGACGAAGTTGGCGGTCAGGATGTCGATGTGGAACTGGTCGACGTCGACCTGCGGATACTGCTGGGCCATCGCCGCGACGCGCTCGTCCCAGTACGGCATCGTCACCGAGATGCCGTTGCTCTTCGTCGCCGAGGTGAGCTTCCGCCGCGGCCGTCTGGCCGCCAGCTCGAAGGCGAAGCGCAGCACGCGGTCGACGCCGACGCGCGTCATCACCGTCTCCTGCATCACCGTCTCGCGCTCAGTGCCCTCGAAGATCCGCCCGCCGATGCTGGAGTACTCGCCCTCGGTGTTCTCGCGCACGACCCAGAAGTCGACCTCGCCCGGGGAGCGTCCGGCGAGCGGGCTGGCGACGCCGGGCATCAGCCGCGTCGGCCGCAGGTTGACGTACTGGTCGAAGCCGCGCCGGAACTGCAGCAGGCTGCCCCACAGCGAGACGTGGTCGGGCACGACCTGCGGCCAGCCGACGGCGCCGAAGAAGATCGCGTCGAAGCCGCGCAGCGTTTCGAACCAGTCGCCGGGCAGCATCGTGCCCGTGCGCGTCCAGTAGTCGGCGCTGGCGAAGTCGAACTCGCGGTAGGCCAGCTCGAAGCCGAAGGCGCCGGCGGCCGCGTCGAGGACGCGCACGCCCTCCGGCACGACCTCCTTGCCGATGCCGTCGCCGGGGATCACCGCGATCGTGTTCGCGTCGGGCACGTTGCTCTCTTCCTGCGGCCTACGCGGCCGCGCGTGGTTCGGGGAAATGGCAGGCGACGGCGTGGCCGCCCTCGCCCTCCAGCGGCGGCGCGACCTGCGCGCACAGCTCGGTCGCCTTCCAGCAGCGGGTGCGGAAGCGGCAGCCGCTGGGCGGATCGGCCGGGCTCGGCACCGAGCCTTCGAGCACGATCCGTCTGCGTCTGCGCTCGATCACGGGGTTCGCGACCGGCACCGCCGACAGCAGCGCCTGCGTGTAGGGGTGCAGCGGCGCCGCGAACAGCTGCGCGACCGTCCCCGTCTCGACGAATCTGCCGAGGTACATGACCGCGACGCGGTCGCTGACGTGGCGCACGACGGAGAGGTCGTGCGCGATGAAGACGTACGTCAGGCCGAGGTCGCGCTGGAGGTCGGCGAGCGTGTTGACGACGCCGGCCTGGACGCTGACGTCGAGCGCGCTGACCGGCTCGTCGAGCACGATCACCTCGGGCTCGACGGCGAGCGCCCGCGCGATCCCGATCCGCTGCCGCTGGCCGCCGGAGAACTCGTGCGGGTAGCGGTTGGCGTGGGCCGGGTTGAGGCCGACGAGGTCGAGCAGCTCGCGCACGCGCGCGTCGCGTCCGCCGCGGTGCAGGCCGTGGATCGCGAGCGGCTCGGTCAGGATCGCGTTGACCGACATGCGCGGATCCAGCGACGCGTACGGGTCCTGGAAGACCATCTGGATCTTGCGCCGCACGGCGAGCCGGCGCCCGCGGGCGCGCGCCGAGATCTCCTCCTCGCCGAGCCGCACGGCGCCGCCGTCGAGCGGGTGCAGCTGGACGATCGAGCGCGCCAGCGTGCTCTTGCCGCAGCCCGACTCGCCGACGATCCCGAAGGTCTCGCCGCGCGCGACCGCGAAGCTGACGCCGGAGACCGCCTGCACCGGCGTGCCGCGCCGCCGCAGGCCGTTCCCGCCGGTCTCGTACGCCTTCACCAGCTCGTGCACTTCGAGCGCTGCGGTCACGACCATCCCTCTCTGGCGGCATCGATGCGGGCGCAGGCGGCGACGTGGCCGGCGCCGACGGTCGCCAGCGGCAGCGGGTCGCTGTCGCAGAGGCCGGCGAGCGCGTGCGGGCAGCGCGGCAGGAAGCGGCAGCCGGCCGGCAGCGCGGTCGGGTTCGGCGGGCGGCCGGGGATGTAGCGCAGACGCCCGTCGTCGCCGTCGTCGTCGAGCCGCGGCAGCGACTGCAGCAGCCCCTGCGTGTACGGGTGCGAGGGCAGCGCGAACAACGGCTCGACCGCCGCCTCCTCGACCTTCCCGCCGGCGTACATGACGAGCACGCGGTCGGCGAGGCCGGCGACGACGCCGAGGTCGTGCGTGATCAGCAGCACCGCCGCGCGCGTCCGCTCCTGCACCGCTCTCAGGACCTCCAGCACCTGCGCCTGGACGGTCACGTCGAGCGCCGTCGTCGGCTCGTCGGCGATGATCACGTCAGGGTCGTTGGCGATGCTCATCGCGATCATCACGCGCTGCCGCATCCCGCCCGAGAACTCGTGCGGGTACTGGTCGGCGCGCTGCCGCGCGGAGGGGATCCCGACCGTCTCCAGCAGCTCGATCGCGCGCGCTCGCAGCTCCGCCTTGGGGACCGCGCGGTCATGCACGCGGATCGCCTCCGTCAGCTGCCGGCCGACGGTGTGAGCCGGGTTGAGCGCCGCCAGCGCGTCCTGGAAGACCATCGCGATGCGGTTGCCGCGGATCGCCCGCAGCTCCCGCTCGGGCGCTCCCAGCAGCTCCTGCTCTCCGAAGGCGATCGAGCCGGTGACGGTCGCCGTGCCGGGCAGCAGCCCGAGCAGCGCCATCGCCGTCGCGCTCTTGCCCGAGCCCGACTCGCCGACGATCCCGACGGTCTCGCCGGGGAACAGGTCGAAGCTGAGACCGTCGACGGCGACGGCCGGGCCGTCGTCGGTCGCGAACGTGACGCGCAGGTCGCCGACGCGCAGGATCGGCGCCTCGCCGCTGTCGTTGGTGCGCTCCATCATCGTCTCCTGGCGCGCTGGTCGAAGGCGTCCCGCAGACCGTCGCCGATGAAGTTCACGCACAGGACGGTGACGAGGATGAAGACGCCCGGGAAGATGAGCAGGTAGGTCTGGTCGGTGCCGAGCAGGCCGGCGGCGTCGCTCAGCAGCTGTCCCCAGCTGCTCTGCGGCGGCTGCACGCCGAAGCCGAGGAAGCTCAGCGTCGACTCGACGATGATCGCGGCCGCGACCGCCAGCGAGACGTTCACGGCGATCACCCCGGCGAGGTTGGGCAGCATGTGGCGGACGATGATCCGCGTCGTGCTGGCGCCCAGCAGCTTCGACGCCTCGATGAACTCCTTCTCGCGCAGCGAGACGACCTGCGAGCGCGCGACGCGCGCGATCGAGGTCCAGCCGATCGCGCTCAACACGAGGATGATCGTCAGCGGCGAGCTGCCGAGGCCGCGCAGCGCCAGCGCCAGCACCGCGATCGCCGGCACGATCAGGAACAGGTCGACGATCCGCATGATCAGCTCCTCGACCCAGCCGCCGAGGTAGCCGGCGAGCGCGCCCAGCAGCGTCCCGATCAGGGTCGAGAGGACGGCGACCGCGAGCCCGATCGAGAGCGAGATCCGCCCCGCGTAGAGCAGCTCGCTGAGGAAGTCGCGGCCGAGGTTGTCGGTCCCCAGCAGGTGGCCGTCGGTGCCGGGGCCGACGGCGCCGACCAGCAGGTCCTGCTCGTTCTGCGGGTACGGCGCGATCACGCCGGCGCCGAAGCAGCAGACGATCAGCAGCAGCAGCACGACCGTGCCGGCCATCGCGAGCCGGTGGCGGCGGAAGCGGCGCGCGACGACGCGCCACTGCGAGCGCGCGCGCTCGGCGGCGACCGGGGGAGTCTCCAGCTGGGCGCTCATCGCAGCTTCACCTTCGGGTCGAGCAGCGCGTAGCTGACGTCTGCGAGCAGGTTGAAGAAGACGACCGCGAGCGCGACGACGAACATCCACGGGACGAGCACGAAGACGTCGCCGGCCTGCAGCGACTGCAGGAACAGACGGCCCATCCCGGGGATCGAGTAGATCTGCTCGGTCACGATCAGGCCGCCGAAGAGGACGCCGGTGTCGAGCGCGACGATCGTCACGAACGGCGCCAGCGCGTTGCGCAGCGCGTGGCGCATGACGACGGCCAGCGGCGGCACGCCCTTCGCTCTCGCCGTGCGCACGTAGTCGCTGGAGAGCGTGTCGAGCATCGCGGTGCGGGCGAAGCGGCTCCAGCTCGCGGTCAGCGTCACCGTCAGCGTCGCCAGCGGCAGCGCGAGGTGGCGCAGGTAGTCGAGATTGAAGCCGCTCTGGCCGGGCGTGTGCAGCCCGACGAAGTAGAACGGCGGCTCCGACCAGCCGAGCGACTGGACCGGCCAGACGGCGAGCACCTGGATCAGCATCAGCCCGAACCAGAAGGCCGGCAGCGAGATGCCGACGTAGGCGAGCGTGCTGAGCACGTAGTCACCGGCCGAGTACTGGCGCACAGCGGTGTAGACGCCGATCGCCAGCGCCACGAAGGCCGCCAGCAGCACGCCCCAGAACATCAGCTGCACCGTCGGCCACAGCGCCTGGCCGATCAGCGACGAGACGCTGCCGCCGGTGCGGGTGCTCGTGCCCCAGTCGCCGGTCACGAAGCCCTTCATCCACAGCAGGTACTGCTCCGGCACCGAGCGGTCGAGGCCGAGCCGCTCGATCTCGCGCTGCACGGCCCCGGCGTCGCGACCCTGCCGCAGCTTCGCGACAGGGTCGAAGGTCGCTCGCACCGCCCAGAAGAGCAGGAACGAGGCGAGCAGGACGACCGGGACCGACCAGGCGAACCGCCGCAGCGAGAATCGCAGCAGGCTAGCCACGCGTCCATTCCTCGAGGTTCCACCACGGACCCTCGGAGGGGTTGATGCTGACCGGGCCGCCGATCGAGTCGCTCGTCATGAGCACGTTCGGCACGGTCGCGATCGGCAGGGAGGGGACGTCCGCCGCGATCAGCGCGTCGGCCTCCAGCGAGGCCGCTCTGCGCTGCGCTTGGTCGGTCGATCTGTCGACCGTCCCCAGCAGCTCGTCGACGCCGGGGATTCTGGCGCGCATGAAGTTGATGCCGGAGTTGCCGTTGGCCTCGGTCGGGATCGACCTCGAGCTGAAGGTCGCGCTGAGCGACGGCTCCGGGTACTGGTCGATCAGCGTCCAGAGGCCGAGCTGGTAGTCGCCGCTCGGCGCGACCTTGCCGAACAGCTCGGCCGGGGTCGTGTTCGCGATCGTCATCTTGAAGCCGGCCTCGCCGAGCTGCTGCTGGAGGATCTGCTCGGTCAGCTCGCGACGCTTGTTGCCGGCGAGCGAGACGATCGAGAACTCGGCCGCTCTGCCGTCCTTGGCCCAGATGCCGCTGCCGTCTCTGGCCCAGCCGTCGGCCTCCATGATCTCGTCGACCTTGGCCGGGTCGGCGCTGAATCTGCTGAAGTCGCTGCCGGCGAAGGCGCCGACGAGCGGCGTCACGAAGCTCTGCGCCGGATCCTCGACGCCGAGCGGGCCGTAGAGGCGCTCGACGATCGCCTCGCGGTCGACGGCATAGGCGACCGCCTCGCGCACCGCCTTGCTGTCGAAGGGGAATCTGGCGTTGTTCATCCAAAGCGCCTCGAGGTTGCCGGTGGCGGCGTCGACCTCGACTCTGGTGTTGGGGATCCCGTTCTTGATCTGCGAGATCGCGTCGACCTGCGGCGAGGGGTACAGCGACTGCACCTGGCCGCTCTTGAGCGCCTGGAAGGCGGCGGCGGTGTCGGGGATGAACTGGAAGACGACCTTGTCGA
Organism: Conexibacter stalactiti; assembly: GCF_033542075.1. NCBI lineage: Bacteria > Bacillati > Actinomycetota > Thermoleophilia > Solirubrobacterales > Conexibacteraceae > Conexibacter > Conexibacter stalactiti. Next base: position 6,732 of record NZ_JAWSTH010000026.1, on the reverse strand, counting down.
GCTTCGGCTTCGCGCCCCAGTATCTGTCGTTGGGGACGAGCGTGACCGAGTTGCCCTTCTGCCACTTCTCGATCTTCCACGGGCCGCCGGAGAAGGAGTAGCCGTCCTTCATCAGGGCGTTGCGGTCCTTCCCTCTGAGCAGGTGCGCGGGGAGGAGGCTGTAGCTGCCGCCGAAGAGCGCGCGCCAGGGGCCGTAGGTCGATCTCATCGTCACGACCGCGGTCTTCTCGTCCGGCGTCTCGACCTTCTCGATCTGGTCGTAGCCGGTCTTGTCGAAGATCCCCTCGCCGTCGCGGATCTGCGTCGCGGTGTAGGCGAAGTCGGCCGAGCTGATCGGCTCGCCGTCGGACCAGACCGCTCTGGGGTCGATCTCGTATGTGATCGTCTGCTTGCCGCCTCTGACGACGACCTCGGGCTCGCCGGCCAGCACCTCGGAGGGCACCAGCGTCCAACTGCCGTCGACCTCGCGCGTGTCGAACGCGGTCGGCAGCGTGGTCGTCTGCATCATGTAGCTGCCCCAGATGTTGCCGGCGCAGACGGCGATCCAGTCGGCGCAGTCGGGCTCCTGCTCGGCGCCGACGACGAGCGTGCCGCCGCGCGCGGCGCTGCTCGCGCTCGTGTCGCTCGTGCTGCTCGCATTGTCACCGCCTCCGGCGCCGTTGACCGTGCCTCCGCCTCCGGAGGAGCCGCCGCAGGCGCTGACGCCTACGGCCAGCAGCGCCGCGATGAGGGCGGTGTGCCCGCGACGGCGGGCCAAGAGAAAGTCCGGCATTTGCCACCTTCCACCAGGGATACGACGACGAACGTGCTGACCCCGGGGGAGGCCGCACCACCACTTGACGAGAGCGATCGTACTCCGCCTCACAGTGACTGTCAACGACATAGGCAATGACGTTGACTTACTCATGGGCAACTGCTGTGGACATCCTCCCGCCACTGTATGGTGGGCGGGTGCCACAAGCGAGAGATGCGTCGAGAAGAGCGACCAGAAGAGCCCGGCGCGGCCGCGACACGCTCAGCCGCGAGGTGATCCTCGAGGCGGCGCGCGCGATCGCCGTGCGTGACGGCCTGGAAGGCCTCACCTTCCAGGCGATCGGGCGCGAGCTGGAGGCTCACCCGACCTCGGTCTACCGTCACTACCGCGACAAGGACGAGCTGCTGCTGGACCTGATCGATGACATCCGCGCGCGCTCCTACGGCGGGACGCTCGTGCCGAGCGACGACTGGCGCGAGGACCTCCGCTCGATGACAAGAGCGGTCCACGACCACTACCTGCGCTACCCGACCTTCGCGCAGCAGATGGCGGCGCGCACGACGCGCCGGCCGACCGAGTTCGCGAACGTCGAGTTCGGCGCCCAGGCGCTGCTGCGGGCCGGCCTGACGCCGGCCTCGGCGGCGATCTGCCTGCGCGCGCTCGGCAACTACATCCGCTCCTCGGCGAGCATCGAGGCCTCGCTGCAGACGCTCAGCGAGGAGACGCGGCACGCCGACAACCTCGCGTGGGAGGTCGAGTACCGCCAGCTCGACCCCGAGCAGTACCCGGCGATCAACGCGCTCGACGGCCACCTCTCGCCGATCGGCGACCCGCACGCCTTCTGGACCGGCTTCGAGATGCTGCTCGACGGGATCGAGCTGCGCGCGACGCAAGAGCGCGCCGCGCGCGGCGAGGGCGAGGCCGCCTAGACAACGCCGCCTCGGACGAGGCGCCGGCCGGCAGCAGCCTAGGCGGCGGCCGGCTCGCTCCAGCGCTGGCCGGCGATCGCCGCTCGCGCCAGCTCCAGCATCCGCCGCTGCGACTGCAGCGGCCCGTCGAGCCCGACCGGCTCGTGGCCGCCGTCGAACCACTCGACGACGGCGTCGCCGCCACGCGCCAGCAGCGCGTCGACGTAGCGCTGGGCCTGCGCCGGCGGGGTGCGCGTGTCGCGCACCCCCTGCGACAGCCAGACCGAGCCGCGCACCTGCTCGATCCACGAGATCGGGCTGAAGTGCGCGATCGCGGCATCCAGCTCGCGCGTCTCACCCACGCGCGAGGGGCTTGTGAGGAAGTTGACCCAGGCGACGCGGATCGCCGGGTTCATGTCGTCGAGCGCCGCCTGCCAGTCGGCCATCGCGACATGGCCGAAGGCGCCCGCGAACAGCTCCGGCAGCCGTCCCAGCGACAGCAGCGACATGTGGCCGCCGTAGGAGGCGCCGGTGATGAAGGTCGAGGCCGGGTCGGCCGCGCCGCGCCCGCGCAGGAAGGCGATCGCGGCCGCGACGTCGTCGATCTCGGCGTCGCCGGCGCGGCCCCAGAAGCCCTCGCGCATGTCGCGGCCGAACAGCACCGAGCCGCGGTAGTTGAGCGCGCCGACGGCGAAGCCCTCGTCGAGCCACGCCTGCAGCGACGGATCCCAGCCGTCGACCGTGACGAGGTTGGGGCCGCCGTGGATCGACAGCACGGTGCCGGCGACCTCGCCCTCCGGCAGCGCCCACCACAGCTGCACGGGCGTGCCGTCGGGGGAGGTGACCAGCGTCGAGGTCAGCGGCCGCCCGGCCGGCGCCGGGTCGGAGGCGCACAGCTCGCGCGCGGCGCCGCCGGCGTCGAGCGCCAGCAGCCGCGGCGGCGCCGTCCAGTCCTGCTCGAAGACCCGCGGCGTGCCGTCGGTCGCCAGCCACGAGGTGCTGTACCAGGCGTTCTGCGCGGCGACGTCGGGCTCGGCGTAGCTGCCGGTGCCGGCGCGCACGACCGTCACCACGCCGCTGCTCTCGTCGAGCGTCAGCAGCCGCTGGATCCCGTCCTCGACGTGCAGCAGGAGCAGCGTCCCGGTCGCGGCGTCCCAGTCGAGCGGGACGACGTCCCCGCGCAGCTGGGGCAGGTCGAAGTCGACGCGGGCGCCGCTGCGCGGCGCCCAGATCGCCGGCCGCGCGAAGCCGCTGCGCTCGCTGCACAGCAGCAGCCGCTCGTCGCCGGGGACGCGCGCGAAGCCGACGGCGCGGACCGGGCCGGCGGGCAGGTCGTCGCAGACGCCGACGACGGCGCCGGCGCGGTCGCGGACCGTCACGGCGGGACGGCGGACGCCGGGGTTGTGATCGTTGGTGTCGGCGCTGACGAGCGCGCCGTCGGCCGAGACGCGCGGGAACCACGACTCGTTCTGCGTCGTCGCGAGCACGCTCGTCGCGCCCCACGGGGAGGCCTCGATCGTGATCAGGTGATGGCCCTGCTCGTCGACGATCGAGGCGACCAGCAGCGAGCCGTCGGCGCTCTGCGCCAGGCCGCGCACGACGTACGGCTCACGACCGGGGGAGAGGTCGACCGGCGCGCCGCCGTCGACCGGGTGGGCGTGCAGGTGGCCGACCTCGGAGCCGCCGTCGTCGGCGAGCTGGATCACCCAGGCGCCGTCGTTGGTCAGCAGCGAGTCGTAGTTGGCCGCAAGCGCCAGCGGCGGCGACAGCGTCTCGCTCGCGCCGTCGAGGATGCGCGCCTCGGCGCCCGCCGGCCCGTTGACGACGACGAGCGCCGTCGACGGGTCGCCCGCCGTCGGGCGCGCCGTCAGCAGGTGGGGCGCGCGGAAGCGGCGCTCCCAGTGCGCCGTGGTCTCGGCTGCCGACATCGTCATCGCTCCTCTTCCCGCCGCCGCGCGGCGATCGCATCGATGATCCCGGCGATCAGCCGGGAGCGCTCGACGACGGCGTCGAGCGCGACCCATTCGCTGCGCGCGTGCGCGCCGCCGCCGAGCGGGCCGAGCCCGTCGAGCGTCGGCACGCCGAGCGCGGCCGTGAAGTTGCCGTCGGAGGCGCCGCCGACGGCGACGGCCTCCAGCTCGCCGAGGCCGTCGCGCCGCGCGACCTCGCGCGCCAGCTCCAGCAGCGGCCGTGCCTGCTCCGCCTCCAGCGGCGGCCGGTTGACGCCGCCCTCGACCGCGATCGTCACGCGCGGATCGGCGGCGGCGACGGCGCCGAACCAGCGGTCGACCCGCTCCAGCTCGGCGAGCGTGCGCGCGCGCACGTCGAAGCTCAGCTCGGCGTGGGCCGGGACGGAGTTGATCGTCGTGCCGGCGGCGGCGAGCGTCGGCGTGACGGTCGTGCCGGCGGAGGGGTCGGCGACCGCGCCGACCGCGAGGACCTGGTGCGCCAGCTCGGCGAGCGCGCTGATCCCGCGCTCCGGTTCGAGCCCCGCGTGCGCCGCGCGGCCCGTGAAGACCATCCGGTAGATGCTGGCGCCGCAACGGGCGGTCTTGAGCGCGCCATCCTGGCTCGGCTCCAGCACCAGCACCGCCTCGGCGCTGCCGGCGACGCGCTCGACCAGCGCGCGCGAGGTCGGCGAGCCGATCTCCTCGTCGCCGGTCACCAGCAGCGCGACCCGCGCCGGGTCGGCGATCGTCTCCAGCGCGCCGACCGCGGCGACCAGGCCGGCCTTCATGTCGAAGACGCCCGGGCCGCGGGCGATCCCGTCGGCGTCGATCGCGAACGGCCAGCCGGCGAGCGTGCCGGCCGGCCAGACGGTGTCGGCGTGGCCGAGCAGCAGCACCGACGGCGCGGCCGCGGCGGCGAACAGCAGGTGGTCGACGCCGTCGACGGTGACCAGCTCGCCAGGACGGCCGAGCGCCGGCTCGACCCATTCGCGCAGCGCCGCGAAGGCGACCGCCAGCCGCTCGCGGTCGCCGGTCGGCGTCTCCGCCTCGGTCAGCGTCCGCAGCCGCGCGGCGGCGCGCTCGCGCGCCGCCAGGTCGGCCGCGCCGGCCGCGCGCGTCCCGCTCACGGCGCCGTCTCCACGCCGTCGAGGAAGCGCGCCAGCACGGCGGCCGTCTCGGCCGGCCGCTCCTCCGCCATGTAGTGGTCGGAGTGGATCGCCGCGCCGCTGACGGCGCGGGCGTACGGCGCCCACACGGCGGGGACGTCGAAGCTGCGGCCGACGTAGCTCTCGCTGCCCCAGACCGCGAACAGCGGCGCCTCGATGCGGCGGCCGCGCTCGCGGTCGGCGCGGTCGGCGTCGAGGTCGACCGTCGCGGCGGCGCGGTAGTCGGCGCAGGTGGCGGCGATCGCCTCCGCGGTCGCGAACCACTCCTGGTAGCCGGCGAGGCGCTGCTCGGAGATCGGCAGCCCGTCGCCGACGCAGCGGCCCTCGAAGCGGCTGCGCAGCCAGACGGCGGGCGCGGCCTCGATCAGCCGCGCCGGCAGCTCGCCGTCGAGCGCGAGGAAGAACCAGTGGAAGTAGGTCGCGGCCATCGCGCGGTCGACGTGCTCGAACATGTGCAGCGTCGGCACGACGTCCATCACCGTCAGCGAGCGCACCGCCTCGGGATGGTCGAGCGCCAGCCGATGGCCGACGCGGGCGCCGCGGTCGTGCCCGACGACGTCGAAGCGGTCGAAGCCGAGCGACGCCATCAGCGAGTGCTGGTCCGCGGCCATCGCGCGCTTGGCGTAGGTGCTGTGGTCGGGGGCGGGGGAGGGCTTGCCGGAGGCGCCGTAGCCGCGCAGGTCGGCGGCGACGACGGTGCGTCCGGCGGCGAGCACCGGCGCGACCTCGTCCCACATCGCGCGCGACTCGGGGTAGCCGTGCAGCAGCAGGACCGCCGGGCCGGCGCCGCGCACCTCCGCGCTGATCTCCACCCCGTCGCCGGAGCGATGTGTCACGACAGCCGCCTTCACCGCGTCTCCTCCCCGCGTCATGCAGACGCATTGTCAATGTCATTGACTATACATGTGACAAGGGTCCGCGACGAGTCGTCCGACGGACTCGCCGACCGGCGCCGGGTCCGCTAGGGTGCCGCGCCGTGACCCCACCGCGAGGAGTTCCGCGGGTGCTGTGCGCGCCCGACAAGCTGCGCGGCGCGCTCGACGCGGCCGCCGCGGCGGCCGCGCTGGCGGCTGGTGCGCGAGCGGCCGGGGCGGAGGCGGTCGAGCTGCCGATCGCCGACGGTGGCGAGGGGACGCTCGACGCCTTCCGCGACGGCGCGACGATCGCCGCGGTCGCCGTCCACGACGCGCTCGGCCGGCCGCGCCAGGCGCGGCTGGCGCGGCTCGACGACGCCGGGACGTTCCTCGTCGAGGCGGCCGAGGCGGTCCCGCTGCACGACCTCGCCGCGCACGAGCGCGACGTCGAGCGCGCCTCCTCGCGCGGCGTCGGCGAGCTGATCGCGGCCGCGCTCGACGGTGGCGCGCGGACGCTGCTCGTCGCCGTCGGCGGCACCGCGACGATGGACGGCGGAGCTGGGATGCTGCGCGCGCTCGGCGCTGCCTGCGCCGCTGACGGCGCGGAGCTGCTGGCCGATCAGGCGGTCGACCTCGCCGGCCTCGACCCGCGCCTGGGGGAGGTCGAGATCGAGCTGCTCGTCGACGTCGCCGCGCCGCTGACCGGTCCCGACGGCGCCGCCCGCCGCTTCGGCCCGCAGAAGGGTGCGGACGCCGCGCAGATCGCCGCCCTCGACGCCGCGCACGGTCGCTGGGCGCGGGCGCTCGGCATCGACCCGGGTATGCCCGGCGCCGGCGCGGCCGGCGGCCTCGGCGCGGCGCTGCAGGCGCTCGGCGCCCGCACCGTCGCCGGCGCCGACGCGGTCCTCGACCTCAAGCGGTTCGACGCGCTGCTCGCCGGCTGCGACCTCTGCCTCACCGCCGAGGGCTCGGTCGACGCCTCGACGCTGCAGGGCAAGGCGGTCGCCGCCGTCGTCGCCCGCTGCGCGGCGGCGGGCGTCCCGGTCGTGGTGCTCGGCGGGCGCGTCGAGCCCGGCGCCGCCGCCGAGCTGCGCCGTCGCG